>JASHRZ010000641.1 GCA_030037055.1 Alphaproteobacteria bacterium | reverse complement strand
ACGCGGCCGACCCCTGTGCCAAGCAGCCGACGCGGATCTGGCTAGTGACGCCCGGTATCGGCGTGCTGGTTCTATGTAATGCACCCGCTGCGCTGTCCCCACAGCGGTAATGGGCGACTTGCCCAAAGACGTCGCGGGAGGAGATAGACCTTGCTTGAGCTGTGAGCCCCGTCACAGGCGCGAGCGTCCCGCTGGCGTAATTATGAGCCGAGAGAGAGCGGAGGGGATCATGAACACGCAGTCGTCATTCGCTCAGGCCGTTTTGCTCGCCGCGTCCAAGGAGCCGGCGCTCGATGACCTGCTCGAGGACCCCATCATGCACATGTTGATGAGCAGCGACAGGGTGTTGCCGGCGCACATCCGACAGCTGCTGAAGACTGCCAGTGAGACGCAGGATCGAGCCGCCTGAGATCGGCGGCGCTCCCTAGCGCTGGTCTGGCCCGCTTCAAGAACCATGAGCGGCGAGGATTCGGCGTCCGAAGGCGGTTCCCTAGGCGGGCTCGCGACGGGCCGGCGGCCCTATCCGCAGCCGAAAGCGTGACGCAGATAATCGAGGACATTGCGGATGTCCGCCTCGGTGAGCGCGGGATTGCCGCCTTTGGGAAGCATCGCCAAGGGGCGGCCCGGGCCGCGGAAGCCGTGCTCGATGTGCGCCTGGAGTGATGCCGTCGAATAGGCCATCACGCCGGTGGTGAAGTCCGGGACGCCGCGCCGGACGCCGTGACCGTCCTCGCCGTGGCAGGCGACGCAGGTCTCCTGGTAGACGGCGCGCCCGGCCTTCCAATCGCCAAGCTTGTCGGCGCAATCGGGTGCAGCGCCGGCGATGGCGGCCGGCGCCAGCACGAAAAGGAGCGCGCCCCTCGCCGCGCGTGCTGTACCAGACCGGGCGCGCATCTCGTTCCTCTCCCAGCCCCGTGGAAATCCGTTGTCTCCCGACCCCCGGAGATTAGGTGAGAACGCGACGGCCCTGCCAGCCCGGCCGGCACGATGCAAGCTGAGATTTTACTCGACGCGCACGGGTCCACCGCTCCTCGCCCGTCTCCGCTCAGAACGACGACCCCGGCTGCCGCAGGAATTCCTCCTCCTCCGCTGTGCTGACCCGGCGGAGGATGCGGTTGCGGTGGGGGAAGCGGCCGAAACGGGCGATGATTGCGTAATGACGCTGCGCCGAGGCGACAGCCTGCGCCTTGTCCGCATCCTCCGGCAGCCCGGCATGAAGCCTGAGGCTCAATCCCTGATCGGCGAGATCCTCGCTGTGCTGGAACGGCAGATAGAAGAACCAGCGCCGCACCGGCGCTGCGGGCCGGTCGAAGCCTTGAGCGAGCGCGTGCCGCGCCACCTCGCGCGCCAGGCTGTCTGAGGCGTAGGCAGCGGGCGTGCCGCGGAAAAGGTTGCGCGGCAGCTGGTCCAACAGCAGTACCAGCGCGAGGCAGGTCGCGGCACCGCCCCGCCAATGCCCATAGCCGCCTGCCGCGGCCAGTGCCTGGTCGGCGCCGAAGCATCGGCGCAGCGCCGCGTCGAATTCCGCCCGCGGCTCGAACCAGACCGCGCGCGGCCGGTCGCGCTCGGGCGAGCCTTCGGTCCCGAACCAAAAATCGAGCAGCGTCTCGGCGCGCCGGATATCGCCTGTCGGCGGCATGTCCGACATAGGAGCAGTCGCCGCCGCGCGCGTCCAGGAGCCGGTGGCGCGCTTGCCGGCAGCTCTAGGCATGGTCGTTATTTAGTCCTAATTCGGTATCATACTTCGAGTCGTCCGAACAGCTAGCAGAGGTTAGCAGTCGCTATAACCTCTTTTCCAAAAAATTGGTAAAATTTCTTGACCTAATTGCGCTTCGCCTCTAAGCTGACACATCCCGGAGGAGCGAGATTTCGAGCGAAATGCTGCCTTTGCGGCGGTGTCGTCTCGGGTCGAAAGGGTCGAAAGTGTCGCGGCTGCTTCAATTCCCTTCCCTGCCTAAGGCGATGCCGGAAAAACGGCCTGCCGCCGAGCGCCGCAACGATTTCCATGAAATCTATGGTGAGTTCGACCAGGCGCAGGGGCAGCAGCAGGCGAGCCGGTGCTCGCAATGCGGTATCCCTTACTGCCAGGTGCATTGCCCGCTCGGCAACAATATCCCGGATTGGCTAATGCTGACCGCGGAGGGCCGGCTGCAAGAGGCTTATGAGGCCGCCGCCGCCACCAATACCATGCCCGAAATCTGCGGCCGGATCTGTCCGCAGGACCGGCTCTGCGAAGGCAATTGCGTCATCGACAAGGGCTTCGAGAGCGTCAGCATCGGTGCGGTCGAGAAATACATCACTGAGACCGCCTTCGCCGAGGGCTGGGTTGCGCCACCGAAGCCCGCGCACGAGCGCGCCCAATCCGTCGGAATCATCGGCTCGGGCCCCGCCGGGCTGGCGGCCGCCGAACTGCTCCGCGGCCGCGGCTACCAGCTGCATGTCTATGACCGCTACGACCGGGTCGGCGGGCTGCTGGTCTACGGCATCCCCAATTTCAAGTTGGAGAAAGAGGTCGTGGCGCGCCGCCACGCGCTGCTCGAAGAGGCTGGCATCCGCTTCCACCTCAACACCGACGTGGGCGGCGCTCTGAGCTTCGCCGATCTGCGCCGGCGCCACGACGCCCTGCTCATCGCCACCGGCGTCTATCGCGCGCGCGAAATGGCGTGCGCGGGCGTCGGCCTCGGCAATGTCGTGCCGGCGCTTTCCTATCTTAGCGCGGCCAACCGCAAGGCACTGGGCGATGCCGTGCCCGATTTCGACAGCGGCCCGCTCGACGCGCGCGGCAAGGAGGTGGTGGTCGTCGGCGGTGGCGACACGGCGATGGATTGCGTGCGCACGGCGGTGCGCCAGGGCGCCACCGCCGTACGCTGCCTCTACCGCCGCGACCGCAAGAACATGCCAGGCTCGCAGCGCGAAGTGCGCCATGCCGAGGAGGAGGGCGTCGAGTTCCTCTGGCTCGCCGCGCCGGAGGCGCTATTGGGCGATCGCGTGGTCCGCCGCGTGCGCGCCCATCGCATGCATCTCGGGGTCGCCGACGCCGAAGGCCGACAGCTGCCGCAGCCCTTGCCCGACAGCCATTTCGAGGTGCCCGCCGATCTCGTTATCGCCGCTCTGGGCTTCGATCCCGAGGACGTGCCGCGTCTCTTTGCCGCGCCCGAGCTCGCCGTCAGCCGCTGGGGCACGCTCGAGATTGACCGCCGCAGCATGATGACCGCGCTCGACGGCGTCTTTGCCGCGGGCGACATCGTGCGCGGCGCTTCGCTTGTCGTCTGGGCCATCCGCGACGGCCGCGACGTCGCGGAGCAGATGCACCGTTACCTGCAGGCCAAAGCCGCGGTGGCGACGGCTGTGTCGGCGGCGGAGTGAGCACGATGGCGGTCGCAAAAATTTCGATGCGGGCATATGGCAATGTCCCAGTAGCCTTCCGGAGGCGTTGAGCATGCTGCGGCTCCACGACTACGGCAATTCTGGCAACGGCTACAAGGTCCGCCTGTTGCTGGCCCTGCTGGGCCTACCTTTCACGCGCGTCGAATACGACATCGACCGTGGCGAGACGCGCACGCCGGAGTTCCTGCGCAAGAACCCGAACGGCCGCATTCCCGTGTTCGAGCTCGAGGACGGGCGGTGCCTGGCGGAATCGAACGCGATCCTCGTCTATCTCGCCGAGGGCACGCGTTTCTTGCCGGAAGAGCGCTTCGAGCGCGCGCTGGTGCTGCAATGGCTGTTCTTCGAGCAGTACAGCCACGAGCCCAACATCGCCACCTTGCGCTACTGGATCACGCACCGGCTGCTCGACGACGACCGCCACGCCCAAATCGAAGGCAAGCGCCGCTGCGGCTATGCCGCGCTCGACGTCATGGAGCGCCATCTCGAAGGGCGCCGCTATTTCATCGGCGAGCGCTACACCGTCGCCGACATCGCGCTCTATGCCTACACCCATGTCGCCGGCGAGGGCGGCTTCGATCTCGCCCAGTATGCCGCGCTCCGGAGCTGGCTCGGCCGGATCGCAAGCGAGCCCGGCCATGTCCCAATCACCCAGCTCTGAGGCGGCGCCATGAGCTTTGTCGAGGAATTCCGCGCCAACGCCGCCCGGCTTCAAGCCGCCGGGCTCTACGACCCCACCGAGGAGCACGATGCCTGCGGCGTCGGCTTCGTCGCGTCCCTCGACGGCAAGCCGAAGCGCGCGGTGGTCGAGGCGGCGATCGCCGCGCTCAAATCGCTCTGGCATCGCGGCGCCGTCGATGCCGACGGCAAGACCGGCGACGGCGCCGGCATCCATGTCGAGATCCCGCAGGACTTCTTCCGCGAGCGCATCCGCCATGCCGGCCATGAGCCCGGCCCCGGCCATCTCGCCGTCGGCACCGTCTTCCTGCCGCGCACCGATCTCGACGGGCAGGAACGCTGCCGCTCGATCGTCGAGGCGGAGATCCACAACGCCGGCTACGCCGTCCGAGGCTGGCGCCAGGTGCCGATCAACATCGACGTCATCGGCGAGAAGGCGAACGCGACGCGCCCCGAGATCGAGCAGATCATGATCGCCAACACGCGCGCCGCCGCGGTCGAGCGCTTCGAGCTTGACCTCTACGTCATCCGCCGGCGGATCGAGAAGCGGGTCATCGCCGACCAGATTCGGGATTTCTACATCTGCTCGCTGTCCTGCCGCTCGATCATCTATAAGGGCATGTTCCTGGCCGAGCAGCTCACCGCCTTCTATCCCGACCTGCTGGACGAGCGCTTCGTCTCGCGCTTCGCCATCTATCATCAGCGCTATTCCACGAACACCTTCCCCACTTGGCAGCTGGCGCAGCCCTTCCGCATCCTCGCCCATAACGGCGAGATCAACACCCTTCGCGGCAACATCAACTGGACGAAGAGCCACGAAACGCGGCTCGCCAGCGAGGCGTTCGGCGAGGCCATCGACGAGGTGAAACCGGTGATCCAGTCCGGCGGCTCCGACAGCGCCGCGCTCGACGCGGTGTTCGAGCTGCTGGTGCGCGGCGGCCGCATGCTGGCGATGGTCAAGGCGATGATGGTGCCGGAAGCCTGGTCCGAGAGCGCGCTCATGCCGCAGGCCCATCGCGACATGTACAGCTATTGCAATTCGGTGATGGAGCCGTGGGATGGCCCGGCCGCGCTGGCGCTCACCGACGGGCGCTGGGTGATGGCAGGATTGGACCGCAATGGTCTCCGGCCGATGCGCTACGCCATCGCCGCCCAAGGCGTTATCATCGCCGGCTCCGAATCCGGCATGGCGGGGCTCGACGAGACCGAGATCGTCGAGAAGGGCCGCCTCGGCCCCGGCCAGATGATCGGCGTCGACCTCGTGTCCGGCCGCCTCTATCGCGATCACGAGATCAAGGATCTGCTGGCGGCAAGGCGGCCCTATTCGGAATGGGTGAAGAATATCACGCCGCTCGACAGCCTGATCCGGCCCGCAGATGGCGAGCGTGCCGAGCTCGCCCGCGACGAGCTGCGCCGGCGGCAGGTTGCCGCCGGCTGGAGCCTCGAGGATCTTGAGCTCATCCTCCAGCCCATGGCGGAGGAAGGGAAAGAGGCGGTGGGCTCGATGGGCGACGACACGCCCTTGGCCGTGCTTTCGGAGCAGTATCGAGGCTTGCATCATTTCTTCCGGCAGAATTTCAGCCAGGTCACCAACCCGCCGATCGACAGCCTGCGCGAGCGGCGGGTGATGACCTTGAAGACCCGGCTCGGCAATCTCGGCAACATCCTCGACGAGGATGCGAGCCAATGCCGGCTGCTGCAGCTCGAAAGCCCCGTGCTTTCGACGGCCGAGTTCGCGGCGATGCGCGCCTATATGGGCGATACCGCCGTCGAGATCGACTGCACGCTGGACGCCGACGGCGGCGAGGGCGTGCTGCGCGACGCGCTCGGCCGCATCCGGCAGGAGGCCGAGGACGCGGTGCGCGGCGGCTGCACCCATGTGGTGCTCTCCGACGCGCGCGTCTCGCCCCAGCGCGCGGCGATCCCGATGATCCTTGCCACCGGTGCCGTGCATTCGCATCTCGTGCGCCAGCAGCTGCGCACCTTCACCTCGCTCAACGTGCGCTCGGGCGAGTGCCTCGACGTGCATTACTGCGCCGTGCTGATCGGCGTCGGCGCCACCACCGTCAACGCCTGGCTCGCCCAGGAGACCATTGCCGACCGCCATCGCCGCGGCCTCTTCGCCGCCGGCACGACGCTCGAGCAGGCGATCGAGCGCTACAAGCGCGCAATGAGCGAGGGCTTGCTCAAGATCATGTCGAAAATGGGCGTCTCGGTCCTCTCCTCGTACCGCGGCGCCTATAATTTCGAGGCGGTGGGGCTGTCGCGCACGCTGGTGGCCGAGTTCTTCCCCGGCATGACCTCGCGCCTCTCCGGCATCGGGCTTGCCGGAATCCAGCTCAAATCGCTCGAAGCGCATCGCTGCGCCTATGACGAGGATTTGCCGGCGCTGCCGGTCGGCGGCTTCTACCGATACCGCCGCGGCGGCGAGCGGCACGCCTTCGACCCCAACCTCGTCCATGTCCTGCAGAGCGCGGTCGCCAGCGACAGCTACGGCACCTATCGCCGCTATGCCGAGGGCGTGCGCAAGCTGCCGCCGATTCACTTGCGCGACCTGCTCGATTTCAAGCCGAAGTGCGCGCCGGTGTCGGTCGACGAGGTCGAGTCGATCACCGAGATCAGGAAGCGCCTGGTGGCGCCCGGCATATCCTTGGGCGCGCTAGGCCCTGAGGCGCACGAGACCCTCTCCATCGCCATGAACCGCATCGGCGCCAAATCCGACAGCGGCGAGGGCGGCGAGGACCCGCGGCGCTACCGTCCGCGCGCCAATGGCGACAACGCGTCATCGACCATCAAGCAGATCGCCTCGGCGCGCTTCGGCGTCACCGCCGAGTACCTCAACAACTGCCGCGAGATCGAGATCAAGATCGCGCAAGGCGCCAAGCCCGGCGAAGGCGGCCAGCTCCCCGGCTTCAAGGTGACGGAGATGCTGGCGCGGTTAAGGCACGCGACGCCCGGGGTCAGCCTGGTCTCGCCGCCGCCGCATCACGACATCTACTCGATCGAGGATCTGGCGCAGCTTATCTATGATCTGAAGCAGATCAACCCGGAGGCGCGCGTTTGCGTGAAGCTGGTGGCGCGCTCGGGCATCGGCACGGTTGCTGCCGGCGTCGCCAAGGCCAAGGCCGACGTGATCCTCGTCTCCGGCCACAGCGGCGGCACCGGCGCGAGCCCGCAATCCTCGATCAAGCATGCCGGCGTGCCGTGGGAGATGGGCCTCTCCGAGGTGCATCAGGTGCTGGTGCTCAACCGGCTGCGCCACCGCATTCGGCTCCGCGTCGACGGCGGCATCAAGACCGGTCGCGATGTCGTCATCGCCGCCATCCTCGGGGCCGAAGAGTACGGGCTCGGCACCGCCTCGCTCGTCGCCATGGGCTGCATCCTGGTGCGGCAATGCCATTCCAACACCTGCCCGGTCGGCATCTGCACCCAGGACCCGAAGCTGCGCGAGAAGTTCGCCGGCACGCCGGAGAAGGTGGTCAACCTCTTCAGCTTTGTCGCCGAGGAGGTGCGCGAGATCCTGGCCTCGCTCGGGGCAAAGAGCCTCACCGAGGTGATCGGCCGCACCGATCTCCTGGCGCAGATCAATGGCGGCAGCGCGCATCTCGACGATCTCGACCTGAACCCGATCCTGGCGCAGGCCGATCCCGGCGAGTATCCGCGCTACTGCACGCTCGCCGGCCGCAACGAGGTGCCGGACACGCTCGATGCGCAGATGATTAAGGACGCCGAGGCGCTGTTCGAGGTCGGGGAGAAGATGCAGCTCACCTACAGCGTGCGCAACACCCATCGCGCGGTCGGCACGCGGCTCTCCTCGATGATCACCCGCCGCTTCGGCATGAAGGGGCTGCAGGAGGGCCACGTCACCGTGCGGCTCAGGGGCTCGGCCGGCCAATCGCTCGGCGCCTTCGCCGTCCAGGGCCTGAAGCTCGAGGTGTTCGGCGACGCCAACGACTATGTCGGCAAGGGCCTGTCGGGCGGCACGATCACGGTGCGGCCGACGGTGTCGAGCCCGCTCGTAGCGCATCAGAACACGGTGATCGGCAACACCGTGCTCTACGGCGCCACTGCGGGCAAGCTCTTCGCCGCGGGCCAGGCGGGCGAGCGCTTTGCCGTGCGCAATTCCGGCGCGCGCGTCGTGGTCGAGGGCTGCGGCTCCAACGGCTGCGAGTACATGACCGGCGGCGTCGCGGTGATCCTCGGCAAGGTCGGCGACAATTTCGCCGCCGGCATGACCGGCGGCATGGCCTTCGTATACGACGGCGAGGATGAATTCCCCCGCCGGGTCAACCCCGACAGCGTGATCTGGCAGCGCGTCGCCACGCCCTATTGGCACGGCGTGCTGCGCGCCCTGGTCGAGGAGCATGCGCGCGAGACGCAGTCGGGCTTCGCCGAGCAGCTTCTGCTCGATTGGGAGCGTGCGAGCCGGCGCTTCTGGCAGGTCGTGCCCAAGGAGATGCTGACCCGGCTCGCCGAGCCGCTGACGCTCCCCACCGCCACCGCCGCCGCTGGGGATGATTAGAGCAAATTCAGTGAGACTGGAATCGGCTGGGGATTCCCAAGGGTCAAAAAATGTGATTCATGGCTGATCGGCAAGGAGAGGGGTGCCGATGAGCCGGAAATGAGGTGAGGAATACGGACAGGACCTGCGGGATCGGGTGCTGGACGCGAAGGGGCCGATCCGCGAAGTGGCGGAGCGGTTTGGAGTGAGC
>JASHRZ010000640.1 GCA_030037055.1 Alphaproteobacteria bacterium | reverse complement strand
CACGCGCCAGCCAAAGCCGTCACCCCGCGGCTCGACGGCGCGGCGCGGCGTCGTCTGCGCGAGCGCGTCGTTGAAGCGCAGCAGATCCGCCGTCGCCGGCGCGGTCTTGGCGGCGGTGGCGTGGAAGAGACGATAGATCGTCTCGCGTAGGCCAAGCGCCTCGGCGAAGAGCAAGGCGGCGGCCGCACTCTCGCTATGCGCCCAGCGCGCCAGGGCTTCGCGCTCCGCTTCGGGTAGCCCGGCTTTGGCCGCGCACCAGCCGAGCAGCTGGTCGATCCCGGCCAGTTCCTCCGTCGGTTGCGCCGTACCGCGCCAATACCGGGTGTTGGCGAAGTCGAGGCATAGCACCTCGGCGTGCGCGACGATCCAGAGGCTATCGAGACTGGCGGTCATGTCCATCAATACCTAACCAACATGACGGTTGACAAGGTTATCCACTTCAGGTCTCATTTAACCATCATGATGGTTAGGACCAGGAGGACCGACATGATCGACCATCTCTCCATTGGCGTGCGCAGCATCGAGGTGGCGCGGCGCTTTTATGACGCCGTGCTGGCGCCGCTGGGCTACCGGCTGTTGCAGGAGTATCCGACCTCGCTCGGCTATGGCGACGGCCATGCCGAGTTGTGGCTGCTCGAGGCCGAGCGGCCGGTGCCGGCGGACGCAAAATCCGGGCTGCATCTCTGCTTCAGCACGCCGAGCCGGGCGGGGGTCGACGCCTTCCACAGAGCGGCGCTCGAAGGCGGCGGCAAGGATAACGGCAAGCCCGGGCTGCGCGCGGACTACGGTCCCGATTACTACGCCGCCTTCGCCATCGATCCCGACGGCTATCGTCTCGAGGCGTATTGCGGCAAGTAGCCGGAGGGAAAGCGGCGGAGAGAACCGTCGCGCTTCGTCTTCCCTCCGTCGATCAGGCGACCCGCGGCAATCGGACGTCAGACGCAGGCCGGCGAGGAGTTGCACGCCGGCCGTTGAGGCGAGGCCCGAGGCGAACTGTACTAGGCTGCCGCGCCGCCCGGCAGCGCGAAGCGCTGCTCGACGTTACGCTGGCGCAGCCGCTTCGCCATCGACCGCAGCGGCGGGTGACGGCGTCAGCGCCCCGATGGGGTGGGGCGCCTTCAGCCGGCGACCGAGAAACAGCGCCGGTTCCGCCTCGGGCGCCTCGCGCCGGGCGGCTGGGCACTTGCCGCTCAGGTCGAGTGCTTGGTTGCCATGGCCTGCCTTGTCTGTCGTTGTTCTGTCGTTATGGAGTGATTAACTCCATGGCCACAGGATTGCGTCCTCGCGGGTCTACCTGTTGGATAGCCTTGGGCCGGGCGATTCGCGACAGCATCCCGGCGGTTCCATGTCGGCCGTTGGCAGTGCAGAAGCGCACCGGGAGGGTGGGAATGGTGATGCGCGCCGAGCAGCAGAAGCACGAGGCGGTCGAGACGGCGGCGGCCCTTGCCGCGCGCCGGCTCAAGGGCGAGCGCGGCGGGGATGTCGCGCGCTTTCTCAGGCAGTTCTACGGGCATGTGCCGCCCGAGGACATCCTCGGGCGCTCCAGCGACGAGCTTTATGGCGCCGCGTTGTCGCTCTGGCGCTTTGCCGAGACCCGGCCGCCCGGCCGCGCCAGGCTGCGCGTGCTCAACCCGCGGCTCGAGGAGCATGGCTGGCGCTCGCCGCGCACGGTCGTCGAGATCGTCAATGACGACATGCCCTTTCTCGTCGACAGCGTGACCGCGGCGCTCGCCGGCCAGGGGTTCACCGTCCATCTCGTCATTCATCCCATCCTGCGGCTCGAGCGCGACGGCGCCGGCCGCATCGCCACCCTGCACGAGCCCGAGTCCAAGGTGAACGGCAACGCTCTGCGCGAATCCTTCATGCATGTGGAGGTGAGCGAGGAAACCGATCCGCGTCGGCTGGCCGAGATCGCGGCGCTGCTCGAGCGCGTGCTGGACGAGGTGCGCGTCGCGGTCGAGGATTGGGGCCCGATGCGCCGCCGGCTTGGCGAGATCGCCGCCGATCTCGGCGCCAACCCGCCGCCGGTCGACGCCGATGAGCGAAGCGAGGCGCTCGATTTCCTCGCCTGGCTCGAGGACGACAACTTCACCTTCCTGGGCTATCGCGAGTACCGCTTCGGCGAGGCGCGCGAGGGCGGCCTCGATATCGTACCGAAGAGCGGCCTCGGCATCCTGCGCGACGCCAGCTATGCGGTCTTCGACGGGCTGCGCAACTTCGCGACCTTGCCGCCCGACGTGCGCGAGTTCCTGCGCGAGCCGCGCGTGCTGATGATCAGCAAGTCGAACCGCCGCGCCATGGTGCACCGCCCGGTGCATATGGACGTGATCTGCCTCAAGGTATTCGACGCCGCCGGCAAGGCGGCGGGCGAGCGGATCTTCGTCGGCCTCTTCACCTCGCTCGCTTACAGCCGCAGCCCGCGCCAAATCCCGCTGCTGCGCCGCAAGGTGTGGAACGTGCTGCAGCGCTCCGGCTTCGGCCCGTCGAGCCATGACGGCAAGGCGCTGCAGCACATCCTCGACAACTACCCGCGTGACGAGCTCTTCCAGATGAGCGAGGACGAGCTGTTCGACGCGGCGCTCGGCATTCTTAACCTTCAGGAGCGCCAGCGCGTCGCGCTGTTCGTTCGCCGCGACCCGTTTGAACGCTTCATCTCCTGCCTCGTCTACGTCCCGCGCGAGCGCTACGACACGGCGCTGCGGCGGCGCTTCGTCGCCATTCTTGAAGAGGCATTCGGCGGCACCGTCAACAGCTTCAACACCGAACTCGGCCAGTCGGTGCTCGGTCGCGTCCATTTCATCCTGCGCACTACCCCCGGCAAACTCGCCCTCGTCGACATCGATCAGGTCGAGAAGCGGCTTGCCGAAGCCGCCCGGAGCTGGAGCGATCGCCTCGCCGAAGCGCTTACGGAGGCGCTCGGCGAGGAAGCCGGGACGGCGCGGCTTCGCCGCTATGGCGAGGCCTTCCCGAGCGCGTATCGCGAGCGCTTCAGCGCCGCGGCGGCGGTCTCCGACATCGAGCGCTTCGAGGAGCTGCGTCACGGTGCCGGAATCGGCGTGACGCTCTATCGCACGCTCGAGAGCGATCAGGCCGAGCTGCGCTTCAAGATCTACCGCGCCGGCACGCCGCTGGCGCTCTCCGACGTGCTGCCGGTGCTGGAGCATCTCGGTCTCAAGGTCATCGCCGAGATCCCTTACGTCGTGGCGCCGGCGGCGGGGCCGCCGCTGTCGATGCAGGATTTCAGCCTAATCGCCGATGCCGGTGAGGTCGACGTGACGCGCGACCGGGGGCGCTTCGAGGCGGCGTTCCTCGGCATCTGGTCTGGCGCGATGGAGAGCGACGGTCTCAATCGCCTCGTGCTCGCCGCCGGCCTTGACTGGCGGCAGGTGACGGTGCTGCGGCTCTACTCGAAGGTGCTGCGTCAGGCCGGCAGCGCCTATAGCCAGACCTACATGGAGGACGCGCTCGTCGCGCACCCGGCCATCACCCTCGATCTGGTGCGGCTGTTCGAGCGCCGCTTCGATCCCGCCGGAGAGGAAAACCGCGACGTCGAGGAGACGCGTGCCGTATTCGCCCTCGAGCAGGCGCTCGACGCGGTGCAAGCGCTCGATGAGGACCGCATCCTCAGGAGCTTCCTGCTGCTCGTGCGCAAGAGCCTGCGCACCAACTACTTTCAGCGCCTGCCCGACGGTGCGCCCAAGCCCTATCTCGCGGTGAAGCTGGCGAGCCGCGAGATCGAGCTCTTCCCGCTGCCGCGGCCGCTCGCCGAGATCTATGTGCTGAGCCCGCACATGGAGGGCGTGCATCTGCGCGGCGGCAAAGTGGCGCGCGGCGGCATCCGCTGGTCGGATCGGCGGGAAGACTTCCGCACCGAGATCCTCGGGCTGATGAAGGCGCAGATGGTCAAGAACGCCGTCATCGTCCCGGTAGGTGCGAAAGGCGGCTTCGTTCCGAAGCGCCTG
>JASHRZ010000639.1 GCA_030037055.1 Alphaproteobacteria bacterium | reverse complement strand
CCGCGGTGCCGGCTGTCGGTGGGGTGCTCCGCATGAAGGCCAGGAGGTCGCGACGGAGGCGAACCTCCTCCTGCTCGCCGAGCAGGCTCTCCTGGCTTTCGCTGTCTTCTGCGAGCCAGTCCTGCCACTCCGCATCCCCGTCTTCGCCGACCGGCGCATTCAGCGACTGGTCGGCCCCGATCAGGCGGCGATTCATCTCGATAACGTCGGCCTCGCCGACGTTCAAGCTCTGGGCGATGAACTTGGCGTCGGCGGCGGCCAGATCCCCATCTTTGATGATGCCGAGCTGTCTCTTGAGTCGGCGCAAGTTGAAGAACAGCTTCTTCTGCGCCGCCGTCGTCCCCATCTTCACCAGCGACCAGGAGTGGAGGATGTATTCCTGGATTGACGCGCGGATCCACCACATCGCATAGGTGGCCAGGCGGAAGCCGCGATCGGGATCGAAGCGCTTCACCGCCTGCATCATCCCGACATTGCCCTCCGAGATCAGCTCTGAGAGCGGCAAGCCGTAGCCGCGATAGCCCATCGCGATCTTCGCTACCAGGCGAAGATGGCTCGTTACCAGGCGCTGCGCCGCATCGGGATCCCCGTGCTCGCGCCAGCGCTTAGCCAGCATGTATTCCTCTTGCGGCTGCAGCATCGGGAATTTGCGGATCTCCTGGAGGTAGCGCGACAAGCCGCCTGCATCGCCTATTCGCGGGATGACGACCGCATTCGTCATGTCTCCTTCCTCCGAGGCCAGCGCCCATCGGCGGACCGCTTAGGCGTTGCCCCATAAGGTGCGCAGCTCCTTCGGCAGGAGCTTGACGAGCTTCTCAACCTCGCCGTGATCGATGTGCTCGCGGATGACGCCGAACACCGCACGGGCGACCCGCTCCGGATCCGCGGTGGAACCCGGCGGGAAGGCCGTGGCGAGATGCTGAAGAAATGCGGCTTTGTGACGCTCCTTTTTCGGGGTGGCAGCGACGGGCCAGTGCTCGTAGTAGAGGCCTCGGATGAGCATCGGCAATTGCGCACCGAGATGAGCGGCGCTCTGCGGCTGTAGGCGGTCGCGAAGCTCATGCAGCGTCGCCCCAAGAAGCGTCCAGGCAAGCGCGCCATCATAGAGTTGGAGCTCTTGCATGAGCGACTTCAGCCAAAGATTTGTTTCCTGAACCGTCGTATCGAAGGCATCGACAGTGGCCGTCGCCATCACGTCTTCTCCTTTCAGCGAGAATGAGCCACGGGGCCATGCTCGAAGCGACGCTGGCCCTGCCGCGTCGCGTCAGGCAGGCGCCCCTTCTTTCGGTTGGAGGAGCTGATGAATATCGGATGGCAAGCCGCGCGCGACGGCGTCCACCGTGTCCCGCGGCAGCAATCCGACGAGCGCAGCGAAGGTTGCCCGGGCAAGATCCTCCGGCTCCGACAATTCGGCGTGACCGCGTAAAGTGCGACGGACGGACTGCAGAAAATCGGCCGGGTCGAGGATGTGCGGCGGTTCCTTTCCGACAGCCCAGCCTTCGTAATAGAGCCCGCGGATGAGCAACGGAAGCTCGTCACCGAATTGCGCTGCCCTTTCCATGTCGAGAGAGTCGCGCAGGGCATGGAGCGTCGCACGCAGCGCGGCATAGCCGGACCGTTGCTGGGCCGCGCCGAGCTCCTTCGTGACCGCGTCGATCCACTCGGAGGCCTGTTCAAGTATGGGATCGAAGTGCATGGTTGCCGCCATAGGGTCAACTCCTCTGAGGCGCTAGGTTCGGTGGCGCGACGTCTCCAGCAGAAGGAGCGCGGGCGTCGAGCCGTCGTTGACGCCCCCTCAACGAGAAGAGGCACATCACGCCGTGGCGCTGAGCCGTTCGCGTCGCGCGCTCGCGGCCAGCTGCCAGAAATCGGCACCGTTCATGTGGATCAGGCTGCGATGATCTCCGCCTTCGAAATAGACCTCGGACCGGTCGGCGAGCGCGTCGTCGACGAGCGTATCTAGATTGTAGGCGGCGCCGATGGCCGGAATTGCACCCGGCTCGCAATCGGCGAATACCTGCGCGATTTCCACCTCGGTCGCCAAGCGGACACGCCGGCGCAGTATTATCCTGATCCGAGCGAGATCCAGGCGCTCGGAGGCCGGCAATACCGCGAGCACGTAGCCATTCTTGTCCCGCAAGAGGATGGCCTTGAGCATATGGTCGCTCGGGATCCTTGCCTGCTGGGCAGCGGCTTCGGCCGAGATTGTCGGCCGATGCCCGACGACATCGTAGGCCGCTCCCTGCGAAGCCAAATACTTCGTCAGCTGAACCGCAATCGCCATTCGCCCATCTCCCCACGCCGTGGAGGCGTCTCGCTAGAGAAAAGGGGGCCCGCTGAGCTGCGATCTCCGGGCGGTCCGCCAACCCTGCCGCCAGCCGGGCCGATTGAGCTGTGGATAGCGAAGCACAGTTTCGAGACTTGCCTGAGGAGCGACATTGATCTGCATCAACCAGTGCCGACGCCGCCGCTCGGCGCCTCGAAAACATGCTCGGCGTCGCTTCGACGTCCGGGTCGCGGTTTGACTTGCGCGGCCACGATGTCGCACCTTAGGCGGGCGCCCTGCCGGGGCGTCCCGCGCACCGGGAGGAAGATCCGCGCGAGATGCGCAACATGAAAGACCTTGATATTCCGGCGCAATGGCGGGAGCAGACCGCGGGCATCCTGGACGGGCGCCCGCGGGTGATCTTGGTGCTGGGCGGGCGCGACATGGGCAAGAGTTCCTTCTGCCGCTTCCTCGCCGCCGAGCTGCTGGCCTCGGGCCATAGCGTGGCGATCGTCGACACCGATCTCGGCCAGAAGGACATCGGGCCGCCGGCGACCGTAACCCTCGGTCGCGCGACCGGCGCGGCGGGGCAATGGATCGGCGATCTCGAAGGACTCTATTTCGTCGGATCTACCCACCCCGTGGGGCGGATGCTGCCACTCGTGATCGGCACGGCGCGGCTGGTCGGCGCAGCGAACGCGGCTTTCGTCGTCGTCGACACGGACGGTTACGTCGACGGCGCGGGGCGCGTGGTCAAGGGCTACCAGATCGACGCCGTGCGTCCGGATCTTATCGTCGCCTTGGAGAAACGGGGCGAGCTGGAACCCATTCTCCGGCCCTACGGCACCTACCCAGCGGCGCGTATCCGGCCCTCGGCCAAGGCACGGCCACGGGATCGCTGGCAAAGAGAGCTGAGCCGCAAACAGGCTTTTGCCGCCTACTTCAGAGAGGCGCGACGTGTGGAACTCGGGCTCGACGAGGTCGTCCTCCAGCGCTCTCTGCTCTTTGCCGGGGAGCCGGTCGCGGTAGCGGGGGCCCTCTACGCCGGGCGCACGCCGGAGGGCGTGGTCGCGGTGGCGGAGACCCCTGTCGGGCGCGCCGATGTTGCCAAGCAGCTGAGGCCGGGGTTCGAGCGCAATCTGCTCTGCGGGGTGGCCGACGGGCACGATCAGGGCGTAGGACTGGCGCTTGTGGAAGGCATTGATTTCGGCCGGCGATCGGTGGCGCTCTTCTCGCCGGTGCCGCGGGAGAAGCTGCGGGTGATACAGTTCGGCGATCTGTACCTCGCCTGGGACGGGAGCGAGCTTGGGCGGGTCGATCGCGCTGGGCTGTAGTGCCGCTGGCCGTACGGAACTTTGATGCGCGTCGGAGTTGCGACGCGCTGGAGAGCTTATGGCGGATCGCCCAGGGGCGGCGCACGATCCCATTTTGGCCCGAACGGTAGCCTGAGGCTGCCGCTGCAGGCGAGCGTGTCGCCGCGAGTGTTACGATTGGGTAGTCACCGGCATCGACTTCGTCGCATCCGCCTTTGGCCGCTCCTCTTCGACGGGAACGCCGCGGACAATGTAGAGCACTGCTTCCGCGATGTTGGTCGCGCGATCGCCAATGCGCTCGAAATCGCGCGCCATGAACAGCGTGTGCGTGGCCGCCATGACGCGATGGGGATCCTCGATCATCAAGCTGATCAGCTCGCGAAAGAGAGCGGAGTACATGGCGTCGAGTTCGCGATCGCGATCCCACACCTTCTGCGCTTCGCCAGCATCCTCGGCGAGATAGGCGTGCATTGCATCTTTGACCATCGCCACGGCGAAACGGCCAAGAGAGACAAGCGAGCGCTTCGCCTCGGCGCCGGCGCCGCCGAGCGCCATCGCGCGCCTTGCCAGGTTCTCGGCATAGTCGCAGATCCGCTGAAGCTCGGTCGCAAGCCGCCGCGCTGAAAGAATCTCGCGCAGATCGATAGCGACCGGTTGCCTGAGGGCC
>JASHRZ010000638.1 GCA_030037055.1 Alphaproteobacteria bacterium | reverse complement strand
CGCCGGCTCGGCCGCGGCCCGTCGGCAGCCGGCACGTCCTAGCGCGGCGGGTAGTAGCCTGGCGGATAACCCGGCGCATAATAATAGGAAGGCGGGGGCGCGTAGTAGCCCGAGGGCGGCGCATAATAGGCGGGCGCCGACGGGTAATAGGGCGGCGGCGCGTAAGAGACGGGCGCGCGCAGCGGCGCGGTGGCGATGACAAAGGGCGCGGTCAGCAAAGTGGCGGCGCCGACGGCGACTGCGGCGCCCGCGGCGGCAATGCCGAAACCGAAGCCTCGATGATGACCATGTGCCGAGGCCGACGACAACGGCGTGGCGAGGAGCACAACGGCGACGGCAGCGCTCACCGCGGCGGACTGGTACTTCAGCATGACACCCTCCTTGGGCTCGCGGGTGCGGCAGCTCCGCCGCACCGTTCATTAAACTAATCCCAGGAACCAGAAAACGCAACAGTAGCGTTTCGATTATTTCCGCCGCGGCCCACGGGCTTGATTCTATGGGGGAATCACCTCGTCCGCCTTCGGCACGAAACCGTCTGGGGCGGTGCCGCGGCAGCGGCGCGCTACTTCCTGCGCGTGTCCTTCACGCGCTTGGCCTTGAACTCGGTCTTGGGCAGCGTGCCGGGGCGCAGCACCTCGACATCGACGCGCACCTCGCAGCGCGATCGGATCTCGCCCGCGATGCGGCGCGACAAGGGCTCGCCGGCGGCGAAATCGGTATGCTCGACGCGCACGGTCATCACATCCATGCCGGCATCGTCGCTGGCGAGAAGGATCTCGAACTCGTCGCCGGTGCCGCCGATCGAGCGCACCGCTTCCTCCACCTGCACCGGGAACATCTTGACGCCGCGGAGATTGATGAGGTCGTCGGCGCGGCCGGCGAAGGAGCCGACGGCGCGGGCGTGGCTGCGGCCGCAGGCGCAGGGTCGGCGGTCGAGCACGGCATAGTCGCCGACAAGGAAGCGGAGCTGCGGCGAGGCCTCGGAGTTGATGCTGGTGCAGACGGTGAGGCCGCGCGCGCCGTCGGGCAGCGCCCTGTGATCGGCGGCGTCAACCACCTCCCAGATCTGCACGTCCTCCAGGAGATGGGTGGCGACGGAGCGGTCTTGCCCCTGCGAGGCGGGACAGGAGAAGCCGCCGGCCGACGGCGCCGCTTCGGTACAGCCGTAGAACTCCACGAGGCGCGCGCCCCAGAGATCCTGGATGCGCTCGCGTGTCGCCGGCACGCCCATGCCGGGCTCGCCGGCGATGAACAGCTGGCGCACGCCGCCGGCGCGGGGATCGGCGCCCATCTCCTGCATCACGCGGCCGAGATGCAGCGCATAGGAGGGCGTGCAGAGCAGGATCGAGGGCTTGAAGCGCAGCACGATGTTGGCGCGCGCCCGGGCATCCATGCCGCCGCCGGGGATCACCGGCAGGCCCATCTTGGCGAGCCCGGCCTGCACGCCCCAGGCCCACACATGCGGCCCATAGCCGGTGATCATGAAGACGGTGTCGCCCTTGCGGAACTCCATGGCATGAAGCGCGCGCGCATTGGCCCAGGCCCAGAGCTCGCGGTCGATCTGCGAATAGCGGAAGACGCGCGGCACGCCGGTGGTGCCGGAGGTGGAGAACATCATCCAGCCGCGCTCGGCCCAGACCGCATCGGTCATGGTGGTGTAGGTGCCATAGGGCGGATGCTCGCGCGCATCCTCGCTCATCTCCTGCTTGTCGACCACCGGCCATTTGGCGGCGAGGTCATCGAGCCCGGAAATGTCGGTCGGCAGCAGCCCCAGCCGGTCGAAGCGGCGGCGGTAAAAGGGACTGTTCTCGTACAGGAAGGGCAGCAAGGCCCGGAGCTTCGCCTCCTGAATGGTGCGGATCTCGTCACGCGAGGCACCGTCGAGCCGGGGCGACCAGTAGCGATCGGAGGCCGGAACGTCCGGATCGAACCGGAAGCGCTCGATCGTCTCAAGCCAGGCCCGCCGCGTCGTGGCGGCGCGGCCCGCGCCCTTCGTCATGCTCCCCTCCGCTCCCAGCAACCCATTATAAAGCCTTGTTTTTTAGAAAAGCCTGCGGATTTTTCCGGGCCGCGCTCCGGAGCTCCGCCTTGCCATGCCGCCAATTGCGGGGCATAATCAACAATCAGTCACCACAACAATGCGACGGGTTCGAAGTCATGGCAAGACTTCTGACGCTGACGCTCAACGGCCGCAAGCGCGTCGATGCCGTCGCCGACAATCTGCTGCTGCTCGACTATCTCCGCGACGGCCAGAGGCTTACCGGCACCAAGACCGGCTGCGACGGCGGCGAATGCGGCGCCTGCACGGTGCTGGTCGACGACCGGCCGCGTCTTTCCTGCCTGACGCTGGCGGCGAGCTGCGAGGGCAGGCGCGTCGACACGGTGGAATCGCTGGCCGACGGCGGCAGGCTGTCGGCGGTGCAGCGCGGATTCCACGAGAAGCTCGGCGCGCAATGCGGCTATTGCACGCCGGGGCTGATCATGGCCTCCGAAGGGCTGCTCAGGGCCAATCCCGATCCCGGCGAGGCGGAGATCCGCGCGGCGCTGGGCTCCAACATCTGCCGCTGCACCGGCTACGTCAAAATCATCGAGGCGGTCCGACACGCGGCGCGCCTCAAGGCGAGCGGAGAGGCGCGATGAGCGAGGCGGTGCATACCATCGGCGGCTACGTGCCGATGGTGGACGGGCCGGAGAAAGTCTCGGGCCGCGCCAAATACACCGCCGATTTCATCGAGCCCGGCACGCTCGCCGGCCGCATCTACCGCAGCCCCTATGCGCATGCGGAGATCCTGGAGGTCGACACCGCGGCGGCGGCGGCGCTGCCCGGCGTCGTCGCCATCGTCACCGGCGCCGATTGCGACAAGACCTTCGGCGTGCTGCCGGTGGCGCGCACCGAGCATCCGCTGGCGCGCGCGCGCGTGCGCTATCGCGGCGAGCCGGTGGCGGCGGTGGCCGCGGTGGACGACGCTACCGCGGCGAAGGCGCTGAAGCTGATCACCATGAAAGTGCGGGAGCTGCCGGCCTATTACACCGCGCGCGACGCGATGGCGCCGGGCGCGGCCAATCTCCATGACCACCGGCCGGGCAATATCGAGCGCGACGTCCACTTCGAGCTCGGCGACGTGGCGGAAGGCTTTGCGGAGGCCGATCTCGTGCGCGAAAAGACCTATCACTGCGCCGAGGTCTGCCAGAACCAGATGGAAATGCACGCCGCGCTCGCCGAATACGACCCGGTGCGCGGGCGCATGACCGTCCATGCCAGCACGCAAGTGCCCTATTACGTGCATCTCATGCTGGCGCAGATCCTCGACATGGAGATGTCGCGCATCCGGGTGGTGAAGCCGCATGTCGGCGGCGGCTTCGGCTGCCGCACCGAGACGCTCAACATCGAGCTGATCGCCGCGCTCTTGGCGCGCAAGGCGGGCGGCGGGCGGGTGCGGATCGTGGTCACCCGCGAAGAGACCTTCATCACCCATCGCGGCCGGCCCGAGACCGAGATCCGCCTCAAGATCGGCATGCGCAACGACGGGCGCATCACCGCCGTCGAATGCGAATGCTGCCAGCGCGGCGGCGCGCATAGCGGCTACGGCATCGTCACCATCCTCTATGCGGGCTCGATGCTGTATGCGCTTTACGATCTGCACCGCGTCAAATACATCGGCAGGCGCGTCCTCACCAACACGCCGCCCTGCGGCGCCATGCGCGGCCACGGCACGGTCGACATACGCTTCGCCTTCGAGGCGCTGATCGACGAGCTGGCCGAGGAGCTGGGGCTCGACCCCTTCGCCATGCGGCGGGCCAACTACCTCACCGCGCCCAGCTTCACCGACAACGACCTCATGGTGAACAGCTACGGCCTGCCACAATGCCTCGACTGGCTCGAGCGCGAGAGCGGGTGGAAGGCGCGCAAGGGCAAGCTC
The DNA here is from genome assembly GCA_030037055.1 of Alphaproteobacteria bacterium. GTDB lineage: Bacteria > Pseudomonadota > Alphaproteobacteria > ATCC43930 > CGMCC-115725 > DAHUYF01. The sequence goes on along the minus strand of JASHRZ010000638.1, from coordinate 5,040 downwards.
CCCAAGGGCAAGGGGCTCGGCATGGCCTGCTCGCATTACATCAGCGGCGCGTCCAAGCCGGTCAATTGGACGGGCGAGCCGCATGCGACGGTGAAGCTCAAGCTCGATTTCGACGGTTCGATCGTCGTGCTCACCGGCGCCGCCGAGATCGGCCAGGGCTCCTCCACCATCCTGGTGCAGAGCGTCGGCGAGGTGCTGGGGCTCGACCTCTCGCGCATCCGTATCGTCAGCGGCGACAGCGAGGTCGTGCCCAAGGACAACGGCTCCTATTCCTCGCGCGTCACCTTCATGGTCGGCAATGCCGCGATCGACGCGGCGCAGAATCTGAAAAAGCTGCTGGTCGCCGCCGCCGCGCGCAAGCTCGACTGCCGGCCCGAGGATGTGGAATGCCTGGGCGAGCTCTACCGCGCCGGCGCGCAGGACAAGGGGGTGAGCTTCGATGCGGTGGTGACCGAGGCGCTCAGGGAAGGCGGCACGATCACTGTCACCGGCAATTTCTCCACCCTCCCCGCCTCCCAGGGCGGCAAGAAATATCGCGGCGCGGCGATCGGCGGCACCATGGGCTACAGCTATTCGGCCCAGGTGGTCGAGGTCAGCGTCGACGAGGAGACCGGGGTCGTCACGGTCGACCAGGTCTGGGTGGCGCATGATTGCGGCAAGGCGCTGAACCGGCTCACCGTCGAAGGCCAGGTGCAGGGCTCGGTGTGGATGGGCATGGGCCAGGCGATGAGCGAGGAGGCCGCCTACCACGAGGGGCTGCTGCTCACCGCCAACATGCTGGACTATCGCGTGCCGACGATAAAGGACTCGCCGCCGATCGCCGTCGGCATCGTCGAGAGCAACGATCCCTACGGGCCCTTCGGTGCTAAGGAGGCGGGCGAAGGCTCGCTCGCGGCCTTCCTGCCGGCGCTCGCCAACGCAATCGCCGAGGCGACGGGCCTGCGCTTTAGCAGCCTGCCGGTGACCCCCGACAGGGTCTTCGCCGCGCTCGAGAAGCGCCAGCGCGATCAGCGCGCCGTGCCGGGCAAGGCCGCCTGATGGAAGCGCTGCCGGAATTCGAGCTCCTGCGGCCCATCACGATCGCCGAGGCGGTGGCCGCGCGCCGGTCCCACCCCGCGGCGCGGCTGCTGGGCGGCGGCACCGATCTCGTCGTCAACATCCGCCGCGGCATCGAGGCGCCGGGGCAGCTGATCGACCTGACGGCAGTGGCGGAGCTCGGCACGATCAAGGCCAATGCGGAGATGCTCGAGATCGGCGCCGCGGCGCGGCTGGCGGCGATCGCCGCCGATGACGGCGTGCTAGCGCATTATCCGGTCCTGGCCGAGGCGGCGGCGTCGATCGCGGGGCCGACGCATCGCGAGATGGGCACGCTGGGCGGCAACCTCTGCCTCGACACGCGCTGCATCTACTACAATCAGAGCCACTGGTGGCGATCCGCCAACGACCATTGCCTCAAGACCACCGGCGCGATCTGCCATGTCGCGCCCAAGAGCCGCGGCGTCTGCTTCGCCACCTTCAGTGGCGACCTCGCCCCGGCGCTGATGGTGCTGGGCGCCGAGATCGATCTGGTCGGTCCGGAGGGCGCACGCCGGATGCCGCTCGAGCAGCTCTATATCGGCCATGCGCGCCATGACGGCAGCTCCGGCGACGGCAAGCGCTATCTGGCGCTGCTGCCGGGCGAGATCGTCGCCAGGGTGCGCGCGCAGGCGGTGCCGGGGCTGCGCTCGGCCTATGACAAGATCCGCATCCGCCGCTCGATCGAATATCCCGTGGCGGGCGTCGCGGTGGCGCTCCGGCGCGCGGGCGGCGTCCTCGCCGAGCTGCGCGTCGCCTTCACCGGCACCAACCCACGCCCGGTGCTGCTCGCCGGCACCGAGACGCTCTGCGGCGGCGCGCTCGACGAGCCCGCCTTCGCACGCCTCGACGCGCTGGTGCGCGACCAGGTGATGGCGATGAAGACGACGTTCACGCCCGGACATTACCGCCGCCGCATGGCGGGGGTGCTGGCGCGGCGGCTGGTGATGAAGCTGTTCGCGGGCTGAGCGGCGCGGTTGCCGCTTCCACTTTCACCCTGCACTGCGTTCACACGTCCCCCTGGCCTCCTCTCGGGCAGGGGCAATATGCTGTCAATCCGATTGCCGCCGGCGCGACGCACGTGAAAAATTTTTCGCGAAAATCCGTAAGGATTAAATCTTCGCAATCCGGCGCTTTCCCCTGTGAGCGCGGCATCGCCGACATAATTTCATTATCAAGCACGGGCGCGGCAAGCGACGCCCCTGCGACACGGCATCAATGGGAGGAAGACATGGCGTCCAAGGCGGTTTGCTGGACCGCGGCCGCGCTCGGCGGCGTTTTGCTTGCGCATTCCGCGCCGGCGCAAACCAAGCATTACGGCCCCGGCGTCAGCGACCACGAGATCATCATCGGCCAGACCATGCCCTATAGCGGACCGGCCTCGACCTACGGCACCATTGGCAAGGCGGATCAGGCCTACATCGCCATGATCAACGCGGCAGGCGGCGTCAACGGCCGTAAGATTAAGCTGATCTCGCTGGATGACGGCTACAGCCCGCCCAAGACGGTGGAGCAGATGCGCCGGCTCGTGGAGGAAGACCGCATCTTCTTGGACTTCAACTCGCTGGGCACGCCGACCAACACGGCGATCCAGCGATACCTCAATGAGCATGAGGTGCCGCAGCTCTTCATCGCCACCGGCGCCACGAAATGGGGCGACCCCAAGCACTTTCCCTGGACCATGGGATGGCAGCCCACCTATCAGACCGAAGGCCGCCTCTTCGCCAAATATCTGCTCCAGACGCATCCCACCGCTGAGATCGGCGTCCTTTATCAAAACGACGATTACGGCAAGGACTACCTCAAGGGCCTCAAGGACGGGCTCGGCGCCGCGGCCCAATAGATGATCGTCAAGGAGGAGAGCTACGAGGTCACCGACACGACCCTTGACCAGCAGATCATCTCGCTGCAAGCCTCCGGCGCCGACGTGTTCTACGACGTCAGCGTGCCGAAATTCGCGGCGCAGGCGATCAGCAAATCGCACGACATCGGCTGGAAGCCGCTGCATTACCTCGACTCGGTCTCGGCTTCGGTGTCGGCGGTGCTGGAGCCCGCGGGCGTCGAGAAGGCGCTCGGGATCGTTACCGCCGAATACCTCAAGGATCCGACCGACCCGCAATGGCAAAGCGACCCCGCCTACAAGCAATGGCTCGCCTGGATGCAGAAATACTATCCCGACGGCGACCGCGCGGACGCCTTCAACGTCTACGGCTATTCCGTCACCGCCACGCTGGTGCAGGTGCTGAAGCAATGCGGCAATGACCTGACGCGCGAGAGCGTGATGAAGCAGGCGGCCCATCTCGATTTCGACGCGCCGATGCTGCTGCCCGGCGTCAAGGTCCAGACCACGCCGGCCGATTTCTTCCCGATCCGGGAGATGCAGCTCGCCAAGTTCGACGGCAAGAGCTGGGTGCGGTTCGGCCAGGTGCTGGCGATGAGCAAGTAACCCCGCGCGTAGGCCGGCGGTGTAGACTCCGGCGGCATCGGTCGGTAGCCTCGGCGTCTTGCTGCCGCAAGGGGGTCCGATGGCCAGAGGCGGCCGCTGCTTCCGGCCGCACACGGGAAGGACCGGCGCGCCGCCCCGCCGGGAAAGGCCGGCCGGGCGCGTGCGCCGGAAAAGGCTGGCCGCCCTGGTCGCGGCGCTGGCCGCCTGTCTCGGTGTTGCGGGAGGCGCGCGCGCCCAGACCGACGAAATCCAGGTCTATGACGCCACCATCGACGAGCCCGGACAGTTCAGCGTCGAGCTGCACAACAACTACACGCCGATCGGCCGCACGCAGGCGGCTTTTCCCGGCGGGGTCGTGCCCGACCACGCCCTGAACGGCGTGCCGGAATGGGCTTTGGGCGTCACCGACTGGCTGGAGCTCGGCACCTATCTGCCGATCTATACGCTGACGCGGGACGGGCGATTCGAGCTCGACGGCGGCAAGCTGCGGGCGCTTTTCGTCGTGCCGCATGCCAAGGACCAGCCCCTCTTCTACGGCATCAATTTCGAGTTCAGCCGCAATGCGCGGCATTGGGAGGAGACGCGCTTTTCGGGCGAGATCCGGCCGATCCTGGGCGAGCATGTCGAAGCCTGGGATTTCATCGTCAACCCGATCTTCGACACCGGGTTCAACGGCATCCACCGGTTCGATTTCGCGCCGGCCGCGCGGGTCGCGTATAATTTCTCGGAGCGCTGGGCCGGCGCGCTCGAGTACTACGCCGATTACGGCGTCGTCAGCGACATTGCGCCGCTACAGCGCGAGGCGCAGACGGGCTTCCTGGTCATCGACTATAACGGCCAGCCCAACAGCGTCGAGTTCGGCATCGCCCACGGCTTCACCCAGGCCTCGGACGCGCTGCTGCTGAAGCTGATGGTGACGCACGAGTTCTGACGTCGGCCAAGACCCACGGCCTCAAGCGGCGCTGAAAACGGACCCGTTCGGAAGGACGCCGGTCGGGAGCTATTGCTGGAGCAGGAGGTCGCAATTATGCCGCTGCGCGAGGAGGCAATCCTCCATCCGGCTTTCCGCGATCAGCCGGAAGACCAGCCACAGGCCGAGGGCGGCGATGACGACGATCACGGCGACCGCCGCCCAGGTGGTGCCATCATTGTCGTATTCGCGCTCGGTCCGGCGCGCCGCCGCCTCGCGCGTCTTGCGCGCTGCATCCTGATCGATCCTGCTCGCGGCATCGACCTCGGCTTGCCGCACCGCCCAATCCGAGCGGCGCGGCGGCGGTGCGAGCAGCGGATGCAGCTGCCGCAGCCGGTCGAGCCATTTCGTGTCGGCGGTCATCGCCCGGAAGGCGCCGGCTCGCCGGCGGGAGCGGCCTCTCCGGCGGCGCCGCGCAGATCCATCGGCCGCGCCGGGACGATGGCAGCAATGGCGTGCTTGTAGACCAGCATGGCGCGACCGCGATCGACGATCAGCAGCGTGTAGTCATCCTCCCCGGCCATGATGCCGCCGATGCGGATGCCGCCGA
>JASHRZ010000637.1 GCA_030037055.1 Alphaproteobacteria bacterium | reverse complement strand
GCTGCGCCCGTGCCCGAATGCGGCGTGCCGACGGTGGCGCTGCTGGCCGCAGACGCGCCCGCGGCCCGGGCCGAGGTCGAGATCAGGGTCGGCATTCCCGGACTCGACCATGGCGGCGCGGTCATGCGCGCCGACACGGTGGTGGCCTTGCCGTTGACCCCGGCGCGGCAAAGCGGCCTGCCGAGCGTTGCCGCCGCGGCGGCGGCGATCCTCGCGCATCTCCCGGCAGCGCCATGATCACGCGGCTGGCGGGCGCGCGGGTGTTCGATCCCGCCAACGGCGTTCGTGGCGAGAAGCGAGATCTCTTTTTCGAGGATGGCGTCATGATCGCGGCGCCTGCCGGCGGCGTTGGTCGCAGCTATGACCTGGGCGGGCTCGTGGCCATGCCCGGCGCGATCGACATCCACAGCCATATCGCCGGCGGCAAGGTCAACCTCGCGCGCCTGCTGATGACCGAGGAGCATCGCTCAGCGCCGGTCGCGCGCGGGGCGGCGACGCGCTCGGGCGGCGGCGTCGCGACCCCGTCCTGCTTCGTTACCGGCTATCGCTATGCCGCGCTCGGCTACACGGCCGCCTTCGAGCCCGCCATGGTGCCGTCGAATGCGCGCTCGGCCCATCTCGAAATGGCCGACCTGCCGATCATCGACAAGGGCGCCTATCTCATGCTCGGCAACGACGAGCTGTTGCTGCGCCTCATCGCGTCCGGCGCCGAGCAGGAACGGATCAACGACTATGTCGCATGGATGCTGAACGCGACCGCTTCGCTCGGCATCAAGACGGTCAACCCCGGCGGCATCAGCGCCTTCAAGTTCAACGCGCGCGGGCTTGCGATCGACGAGTCCGGACCGCAGCACGGCGTGACGCCGCGCCGTATCGTGCAGGCGCTCGCCCGCGCGGTCTTTGAGCTGGGCGTGCCGCATCCCCTCCACACGCACTGCAACAATCTCGGCATTCCCGGCAACGTCGACACGACCCTGGCCACCATCGCCGCCGCCGAGGGCTTTCCGCTGCATCTGACGCACGCGCAATTCCACAGCTACGGCACCGAAGGCGACCGGCGCTTCTCTTCCGCGGCAGCGCGGCTCGCCGAGGCGGTCAGTCGCAACCCTAACGTTACGCTCGATGTCGGCCAGATCATGTTCGGCCAGACCGTGACCGCCTCGGGCGATACAATGGCGCAGTACCGCAACCGCGGCCTCGCCTCGCCCGACAAGTGGATCGTCATGGACATCGAATGCGACGGCGGCTGCGGCCTGGTGCCGTTCCGCTATCGCGACAGCAACTTCGTCAACGCGCTGCAATGGGCGATCGGGCTCGAGCTGTTCCTGCTGATCGAGGATCCCTGGCGGGTGTTCCTGACGACCGATCATCCGAACGGCGCGCCCTTCACTTGCTATCCGCATCTCATTCGCTTGCTGATGGACCGCAGCTTCCGCAACGACTGCCTCAAATCGATCCATCCGGCGGCGCAGCAAGCAACGACGCTCGGCTCGATCACGCGCGAATACACGCTCGAGGAGATCGCAATCACGACCCGAGCGGCGCCGGCGCGCATTCTCGGCCTCGCCGGCTGCGGTCATCTCGGGCCCGGCGCTTGTGCCGACATCGCCGTCTACGCCGAAGAGGCGGATCGCGAGCGGATGTTCGCCGCGCCGCGGTACCTGTTTAAGAGCGGGGTCGAGGTCGCGCGCCACGGTGAAGTCCTCGCCACGCCGGCCGGGGCGACGCATGTCGTGCGGCCGGAGTTCGATCGCGCGATCGAAGCCGAGATCGGCGCGTTCTTCCACCAGCATATGAGCTTCGGCTTCGAGCATTTTCGCCTGTCAGAGGGCGAACTCGCCGATGCCGGGCTCAGGCTCTTGGCCCAACCCTGCCGTCCCCGGAGGCGGGCATGAAGCTCGGCGGGGTCGGGATCGATGACACCTTCGCCGAGGCCTTCGGCATGACGGCGACACGCCTCGTCATCACCGCCGATGACGCCCGCTGGGCGCGGCGCGCGGCGGAGAGCATGACGGGCTTCGCCACTTCGGTGATCGGCTGCGGCGTCGAGGCCGGCATCGAGCGCGAGCTCGTCGCCGGCGAGACGCCGGACGGCAGGCCGGGAATCGCCGTACTGCTCTTTGCCGTTTCGCGCGACGCGCTCGCCACGGCGGTGCGCGATCGCGTCGGGCAATGCGTGCTCACCTGCCCTGGCACCGCCTGCTTCGCCGGCATCGCCGGCGAGAAGCGGGTGCCGCTCGGCCGTGCGCTGCGCTTTTTCGGCGACGGCCGGCAGGCGGCGAAGCGCATCGCCGGGCGGCGCTACTGGCGCATCCCGGTCATGGACGGGGAATTCCTCTGCGAGGATGAAGCGCCGGTGCAGGACGGCGTCGGCGGCGGCAATTTGCTGCTGCTGGGGCGGTCGCGTCCGGCGGTGCTGGCCGCCGCCGAGCGCGCGATCGCCGCGATGCGTCGCGTACCCGAGGCGATCATGCCGTTTCCCGGCGGCGTCGTTCGCTCCGGGTCCAAGATCGGCTCGCGCTACAAATTCCTTATCGCCTCGACCAATGACTTATATTGCCCGACGCTCAAGGGTGTGGCGGAGAGCGCGCTCGACGCCGAGATCGCCGCCGTCCTTGAGATCGTCATCGACGGGCTCACCGAGGAGGCGGTCGGGCGTGCCATGGAAGCGGGCATCCGCGCGGCCTGCGCGGAGGGCGCCGCTCCTGGGCTCGCCCGCGTATCGGCCGGGAATTATGGCGGCAAGCTCGGTGCCTTCAAATTTTACCTGCATCAGCTGCTGCAATGATCCGCCTTACCCTAAAGGACGAGCCGCCGCTGCGCCTTGCCGCCGATGCGCTGGTTCCCGAACGGCTTGCCGGCAAGTCGGCGGCCGAGATCGAGCGGCTGCCGCTGGCGGTGGGCCGAACGCAGGGCGCCGTCGGCGACTGGTTTCGCGTCGCCGCCGAAGGCGACGCCGACATCGAGATCGACGGGCCCTGCGGCCGCCTCGACCGCATCGGCGCCGGCATGGGCGCGGGCAGCATCCGCGTCCACGGCGATGCCGGCGCTTATCTCGGCCTCGGCATGCGCGGTGGCAGCATCGCCGTCGCCGGCTCCGCGGGCTTCGGCGCCGCCTGCGATCTCCGCGGCGGGACGCTGCGCATCGCCGGCGATGCCGGCGATGGGCTCGGCGGCGCGCTTCCCGGTGCCTCGGCCGGCATGCGCGAGGGCGTCGTCATCGTCGCGGGCAAGGCCGGCGACGCGGCCGGTGCGGCGCTGCGGCGCGGACTCCTGATCATCGCCGGCGATGCTGGCGCGGGCTGCGGCGCCGAGATGATCGCCGGAACGATCCTCGTGGGCGGCGCGCTCGGCGCCTATGCCGGCGCCGCCATGCGACGCGGCAGCATCATCGCGCTGGGGGGCGCCAAGCGTCTGGGCGCTGGCTTCGTCGATTGCGGCCTGCACGATCTTGTGTTCCTGCGGCTGCTTGCGCGCCAGCTTGCCGCGCTCGGCCTCGCCGAACTGGCGCAACGCATCGGTCCGCTGCGGCGATTTGCCGGCGACGCCGCGGTGGCGGGGAAGGGCGAGCTGCTCGTCGTGCCATGATCGTGGGACGAAGTGTGGGACGCGCATCGGGCGCGCGCTGCAGTTCGTTATCGCGTGCTGCCGCAAATCATGCACCAGCACGGAAGCGCAAACTTTGAATGTGCTTGTGCGACGCATTCCAGTGAGTTTATTATTTAGCTTAGCCGCTTTAGCAGCGTCCTTTAGGACGCGACCTCCGCGACCGCCTCGGCTGGGCTGCTGCGATTTTGCAGCTACGCGGTAGAGCAGCTACGCAAAAGACTACGGGAGGGAACGCGATGAAACCCAGAGGTTACCTTTTGGTCGCCGCCGCCATCGTGATGCCGATGAGCGGGGCGCTGGCCAATGACGAGCTGTTGAAGTTGGAGAAGGACCCGAATCAGTGGGTGATGCCGACGGGCAACTACGCCAATGAGCGTTACAGCGAACTGAAACAGATCACCGCCCAGAACGTGCAGAATTTGCATCCGGTCTGGAGCTTCTCGACGGGCGTGCTGCGCGGACACGAGGGCGCTCCGCTCGTGATCGGCGACGTGATGTACGTGCACACGCCGTTCCCGAACAACGTCTTCGCCCTCGATCTCAACAACAACGGCCGCATCATCTGGAAGTATGAGCCGCGCCAGGATCCGTCGGTGATCCCGGTGATGTGCTGCGACACCGTCAACCGCGGCCTCGCCTATGGCGACGGCAAGATCATCCTCGACCAGGCGGATGCGACCGTGGTGGCGCTTGACGCTAAGACCGGCAAGGAGGTCTGGAAGGCCACGAACGGCGACCCGAAGAAGGGCGAGACGATGACGAGCGCCCCGATGATCGTAAAGGATAAGGTCATCGTCGGCATCAGCGGCGGCGAGTTCGGCGTGCAAGGCCGCGTCACCGCCTACGAGCTGAAGGATGGCAAGAGGGCGTGGATCGCCTATTCGGTCGGTCCCGACGACCAGATCTTGTTCGACTCCAAGACGACGTCGATGGGCAAGCCGGTCGGCGCCAATTCCTCGACCTCCACTTGGCAGGGCGATCAGTGGAAGATCGGCGGCGGCGCGACCTGGGGCTGGTACTCCTACGATCCGCAGCTCAACCTGGTGTACTACGGCTCGGGCAATCCGAGCACGTGGAACCCGGTGCAACGGCCGGGCGACAACAAGTGGTCGATGACCATCTTCGCGCGCAGTCCGGACACCGGCGTCGCCAAGTGGGTCTATCAGATGACCCCGCACGACGAATGGGACTATGACGGCATTAACGAGATGATCCTGGCCGACATCCCCGTGAAGGGGAAGGAAACCAAGGCGCTCGTGCATTTCGACCGCAACGGCTTCGGCTACACGCTGAACCGCGAAACGGGCGAGCTGCTGGTGGCCGAGAAGTACGACCCCAAGGTCAACTGGGCGACCCATGTCGACATGGCGACCGGCCGGCCGGAGGTGGTGAAGGAGTACAGCACGCAGGCGGGCGGCGAGGATCACAACACGCAGCAGATCTGCCCGGCGGCGTTGGGGACCAAGGATCAGCAGCCGGCGGCATTCTCGCCGGTGACCAAGCTGTTCTACGTCCCGACCAACCATGTCTGCATGGACTACGAGCCCTTTAAAGTCTCGTACACCGCCGGCCAGCCCTATGTCGGGGCGACGCTGTCGATGTATCCGCCCAAGGGCGACACCAACCTCGGCAACTTCATCGCCTGGGATGCAGGCAACGGCAAGATCGTGTGGTCGGATCCGGAGCCCTTCTCGGTCTGGTCCGGCGCGCTCGCGACCGCCGGCGGCGTCGTCTTCTACGGCACGCTCGAAGGCTATCTGAAGGCGGTCGACGCGCAGTCGGGCAAGGAGCTCTATCGCTACAAGACCCCGTCCGGCATCATCGGCAACGTCATGACCTATGAGCACGGCGGCAAACAGTACATCGCCGTCCTCTCCGGTGTCGGCGGCTGGGCCGGCATCGGCATGGCGGCAGGCTTGACCAAGGACACCGACGGTCTGGGTGCGGTGGGCGCTTATAAGTCGCTCGCCAACTATACCCAGCTCGGCGGCGTGCTGACGGTCTTCGCATTGCCCTGATCGCCATTGCGCGCCCGTGCCGATGACGGGCGTGGTGGTTCGAGGCTGAGGCGGCCGGCATCTCGGCAATCCCGGGATGCCGGTCTCCTCTTTCCTGTTGTCTCCATGCCGATCGACGAGCTTCGCGGGAGGATGCGAATGAGGTGGCGTCTGTGCGGTGCGGCGCTCGCCGGGGTTGGCCTGCTCGCCTTGGCCGGCGCCGCCGTCTTGGCAGCGGAGGAAAATGGCGAGAAGCCCTATACGGTAGTAGACGGCAAGGTTGACCAGCACACCTATAACGGCTGGCGGCGTTACACCGAATCCTGTCTGCGCTGCCACGGGCCTGACGGGGCTGGCAGCTCCTACGCGCCCGATCTCACGGAATCACTGAAGCATATCGACGAGGATCAGTTCAAAGAGGTGGTCGTCAACGGCCGGGTCAACGTCAACGCTGCCGCCGACCAGGTGATGCCACCCTTCGGCGAGGTCGAGGATGTGATGTACTATCTCGACGACATTTACGCCTATCTGAAGGCGCGCGCGGACGGCATGCTTGATCGCGGGCGTCCGGCGCGCATCGGGCAGCAATAGAGGCTCGCGGGCCGGTAGGCGAGGAGGTAGCGCATGCTTGTCCATCCTCTGCTCCGCCTGCTGCCGGCGGCGGCCGTCGCGGCGCTGGCGGTGCAGCTTCCTGCTGCCGCGCAGTCGCCCATGGGCGAAGGCTTGCCGCGCAGCGAGCTGCGCGTTTGTGCCGACCCCAACAATTTGCCCTTCTCCAACGAGCAGGGCGCGGGCTTCGAGAACGAGATCGCGCAGCTCCTGGGGCGCGACCTGTCGCTGCCCGTGAAATATTTCTGGTTTCCGCAGATCATCGGTTTCGTGCGCAACGGACTGCAGGCCGGACGTTGCGACCTCGTCATGGGGACGGTGGCGGGCGACGAGCTCATGCAGACGACCACTCCCTACTACTACACCAGCTACATGCTGGTCTTCCGCGCCGACAAGCCGCTCTCCGCCGATCTCGACGATCCCGCGCTGAAGTCGCTCCATATCGGCATCATCAGCGGCACACCGCCCTCCGATCTGTTGGTGCGTCATTCGCTGATGGTGAATGCGCGTCCTTATGCGCTCACCGTCGACACGCGATACGAATCTCCGGCGCACCAGATGCTGACCGACATCGTCGACGGCGCTATCGACGCCGGCATGCTGTGGGGTCCGTTCGCCGGCTATTACATCAAGCACGACAAGCTGCCGCTTGCGATGGTCCAGCTGCAGGAGGAGCCGGGCATGCCGCGCCTTGCCTACCACATCGCCATGGGTGTCCGGAACAACGAGCCCGACTGGCGCCGCCGCATCAACGGCGCGATCGCCAAGAACCGCGACGAGATCGCCGCCATCCTGCGCAACTACGGCGTGCCGCTGCTCGACGAGCAGGGCGCGTTGCTGAGGCCCTAGCGCGGGCTCCTCCCGCATGCGCGCGGTGATCGGCGCTGTGCTGGCGCTCCTGGCGACCGCCGCCGTCGCGCAGGCGCCGCCGGAGCCTGCGGGCTATCGCCTCGACGCATACCGCGCGCCGGTACCGGCCACCGTCGCCGGCGGCAGCGCCGTTGGCACCACCGAGGCCGAGGCGCTATGGCGCGAGCGGCGCGCGGTCTTCGTCGATGTGCTGCCGGCGCCGCGGCGGCCGGAAGGGCTGCAGGCGGACGCGCTGTGGAAGCCGGTGCCGCGGCGCGACATACCCGGCAGCCTGTGGCTGCCGGAAGTCGGACGCGGCGCGCTGAGCCCGCCGCTCGAACGCTATTTCCGCGACGGTCTCGCGGCGGCGACCGGCGGCGACAAATCCCGGCCGCTCGTGTTTTACTGCCTTTCGGACTGCTGGTTGAGCTGGAACGCAACCAAGCGCGCCGCGAGCTACGGCTATACGCGCCTCTACTGGTACCGCGACGGCACCGACGGCTGGGAGGCGGCACAGCTGCCGACCGAGGAAGCGACGCCGGCGGCCGGCCGTCCCTGACCGCTTACGGCAGCGCCGCCTCGAGGGCATGCGCATAGGCGCCGAGGCGTGCGTCGAGCGTGCGCGGCACCTCGCAAGCATAGCGCATCGTGCGCTGCATCTCGGCATAGGAGCGCGAAGTGAAGCTCCAGCGCTCTTGCAGCTCGGCTCGCGAGGCCGCCGCCTCCCCCTGCGGCTCCGCCGGCGCGGCGTCGAGCTCGGCGGTGAGGCGGTCGATGAGGGCCGCGAGATTGCGTTGCCGCTGGCCGAGATCCTTGAGGCGCTCGATCACCTCGGCGCGGTCGCGGTTGACCTCATCGAGGAGGCCGGCAAAGGCCAGCGTCACGCGCCGCGCCTTGTCGGCGCCGAGCGTCGCCACGAAGGCGTGGATCGCCGCCTCGCCCGCTTCGACCGTGACATCGCGCGGCGCGATGCGCCGGACGAGCGCGGCCACTTCGGGATCGGCCCGCCAGTCCCCGGCCTTCTCCACGGGCGGACCGCGCCACAGCATTTCCGCGCTCAGCACCGGCACCAGAACCTGCTGGCAGGGCCAGTTGGGATCGGCGCCCGGTGCGGCGGCGCCCGCACGCGCGGCCCAGAGCGGCATCAGCGCCACCAGCAGCCGCAGCGCGCGCTTCATTCGGCCGCCGCCCGGCGCAGCATCATGCCGCGCCCGGGATCGTAGCCGTAGATCGCAAGCGCCATGAACACCAGGAGCGCCGCGACCACCGCCGCCGCCGAGACCCAGTCGAGCTGGCCATAAAGCGCGAAGCGGATGAGCTCGACCGCGTGGGTGAACGGATTGAGGCTGCAAATGTAATAGAGCGGGAGGCTCGCCTCCTGCACGCGCCAGAGCGGGTAGAGCGCCGAGGAGGCGAAGAACATCGGGAAGATCACGAAGTTCATCACCCCGGCGAAATTCTCGAGCTGGCGGATCGCCGAGGAAAGCAGCAGTCCCAACGCACCCAGCATCATGCCCGAGAGGATGAGCGCGGGAAGCACCGCGAGATAGCCGATCGCCGGCGGCTCGATCTCCCAGAACCAGGCGATGGCGAGGAAGACATAGGCCTGCAGCACCGAGACGATGACGCCGGCGAGCAGCTTCGCGACCAGCAGGTACCAGCGCGGTAGCGGGCTCACCAGCAGGGTCCGCATGCTGCCCATCTCGCGGTCATAGACCATGGAGAGCGAGCTTTGCATGCCCTGGAACAGCTGGATCATGCCGATGAGCCCCGGCGCGATATAGACCTCGTAGGGCACATAGGTGCGGTAGGGCGGGATGATCGAGACGCCGAGCACGAAATGAAAGCCGGTGGCGAAGATCAGCAGCCACACCAGCGGCCGCACCAGCGCCGCGACGAAGCGGCCGCGCTGGTTGATGAAGCGGAGGCCCTCGCGCTCGACGACGCCGAGGAGGCAGCGCCCGTAATGCGCCGGGCTCATTGGACCGCGCCTCGCGTCAGCGCGTCGAAGGCGGCGCGCATCGAGCTCGCGCCGGCAGCCTGGACGACCTCGCCCACCGGGCCCTGCGCCAGGATGCGCCCCTGGTGGAGGACGATCACCTCGCCCTCCGGATCGACCTCGTCGATGAGGTGCGTCGCCCAGAGCACCGCCAGCCCGTCCTCGCGGCAAAGCCGACGCACATGGTCGAGCAGAAACTGGCGGCTGGCGATGTCGAGACCGACGGTCGGCTCGTCGAGGAGCAGCAGGCGCGGGCGATGCAGCAGCGCGCGCGCGATCTCGACGCGGCGTCGCTGGCCGCCGCTCAACTGCCGCACCTTGTCGCCGAGCCGGTCGCTCAAGCCGACGCGCTCGACCTCGCTGGCGATGCGCTCGGCGGCAAGCCGGCGCGGCAGCCCGTGCAGCGCCGCGTGATAGCGCAGGTTCTGGGCGAGGGTGAGGTCAAGATCAAGCGTCGGCTGCTGGAAGACGACACCGATGCGGGCGAGTGCCTCGGAGGGGCGCTGCTTGATCTCGGCGCCGAAGATGCGAATGGCGCCGGTGCGGTGGTCGTAGAGGCGGGTGACGAGCGAAAAGAGCGTGGTCTTGCCGGCGCCGTTGAGGCCGAGCAGGACGGTGAACCCGCCGGAGTAGACAGTGAAGGACACCTGCCGCAATACCTCGCGCGCGCCGAAGGCGTGGCTCAGCTCCTCGACGGCGAGCGCCGCCTCCTCGGCGCTCGGGCGCGGCGCGGCCGCGGGCTCCGGCGGCTTCGCCGAGAGGCTGGCGTCGGCCTCGGTCATGGCCGGACGACGACGCCCCAGGGCTCGGCGCCGACCGGCACCGATTGCAGCACGCGCAAATCGGGAACATCGATCTCCGAGATGTCGTTGCTGACGCCGTTCGTCGTATAGAGGCGGCTCTCGTCATGGTTGAAGGCGAGGTTCCACACGCGCTGCCCGACAAGCAGGTATTTCTTCACCTCGTAGTTCGCGGCGTCCACGACGGCGACGCGGTTGGCAGGGCCGAGCGCGACGAAGGCCAGCTTGCGGTCCCTCGTGATGGCGATCCCGACCGCCTGCACCGCCTCCTTCGGCACGCCGGCAACCTCGAATTTGATCTTGTGCGTGATCGCGTGCGTTTCAGGATCGATAACGCTGACCGAGCCGCCGATTTCGGAGGAGACCCACACCTCCTTGCCGTCTGCGGTCCATACGGCGCGGCGGGGGCGGCTGTCGACCAGGACGTTCGCCACCACCTTGCGCGTGTCGTTGTCGATGAAATGCGCCATGTTGGTGGTCTCCGAGGTATTGACGATCCAGCGGCCGTCGGGGCTGATGCCGATGCCCTCGGGCTCGATGCCGACCGCCACCTCGCCGACGACGCGGCGCTGCTCGATATCGACGATGGACACCAGACTGTTGTCCTCGTTCGCGATGTAGAGATGCTTGCCGTCGGGATGCAGCGCGAAATTCTCGGGATCGGCGCCGCTCGGCAAGGGCTGCTTCAGTTCGTAGGTATCGAGGTCGAGCTGGTCGATCTCATCATCGTCGCTGGCGCAGATATAGAGCGTGTGCTGGTCCCTCGACAGCACGATGCCGCGGGGTCGCTGCCCGACCGGCACGGTCCTGATGAGCTTGAGCGAGGCCGCGTCGAGCACCGAGATCGAGTTGCCCTTCTCGTTCGATACCAGCACGGTCTCCGCCCGCGCCGCGCCGCAGGCGAGCGCGGCAATGACGGCGAACGGCAGCAGGCGGCACCAAGCGGCGGCGTCGGTCAGCGGAAATGGCATTGGCTCTCCGGGCGATCAACGCCAAGCGTGTCGAGCGGCGAGAATTGATGCAGGAAAGCGGCCTGCGGCGAGACCGAAATCAGCGCGCGCGCGTCGGCGAGCAGGATCGCCTGGCGCATCTGGCCGTCCCAGGGACGGAAGCTCAGCGGCAGGCCCTTGTAGCCGCCGAGCTCGAACTTGTCGCCGCGCAGATAGGCGGCGACCGGGCCGGGATCGACCGACTGCGCCCGCGTCGCCGCCTCCCCCACGGCACGCACCGCCAGCCAGGCGGCATAGTCGCGATCGGTCATCCAGCGCTTCGCCTTGTGCAGGAAGCGGTCCTGGAGCTGAGTCGCGCCCCATTCTTGATGCGGCCGCGCCCAGGCGGTGGAGACGAGCCCATGCGTCCCCGCGATCGGCCGCGGATCGTAGGTGGCATAGGCGAGATAGTCGCCGAACTCGTCGTCTTCGTCGGCGACAACCAGCACGTCATAGCTGAAGCCTTGCGTGAAGCGCGCCACCTCGGCGCCGATGGCGTAATGGCCGGTATCCGAGCGTCGCGCCCCCGGCTGGTAGGTCCAGGGCTTGTCGGCGACGAGCCGCGCATGGAACTTGTCGATCGCGCGCTTCAGCGCCGTGGCATAGGCGCGGTCCGCCTCGGTCGGACCGGTGACGAGGAAGATGTTGCGCCACTGCTTCGTCAGGAGATATTCGACGAGCCCGTCCGCCAGCATGGCGCGGCTCGGCAGCGTGTGTAGGAGATTGGCGCGGCATTTCTCGGCGCGGAGCTCGTCATCGGGCGCGCCGGCATTGAAGAGTGTGACGTCCATTGCCTCCGGCAGTTCGGCAACCGCCAGCAGCGCGCCGGCCGGCAGGTCGGTCGTGACGAACCGGATACCCTCGCCGGCGAGCGTGCGGAAGCCCGCGGCGACATCGCCGCCCTCCGGCATGACGGTCTCCTCCAGCACGAATTGCTGGCCGGTGAAGCGTCCCGTGGTGTTGTCGTCGTCGATCGCGAGGCGTGCGCCGGCGACGCCTTCGTCGGCGGGCGGCGCGTCGAGATAGGGCTGCGGCGGCGACCGCTTTACCGCCTGCGCGAGAAAGCCGATGCGCAGCGTCGCCGTCGCGTCCTCCTCGGCGGCGACCGGCAGCGGCGCCAGCATCGTGCAAGCCACAACCATCGCGATGATCAAGCGCCGAACGAGCCGGCCGGGCAAACCACGTCCTCCGTCACCGCCGCAGCGTCTTACGCCGCAGAATCCCGCTTTCCGCGCGGGCTTTCGCCTATTCTGGCAACAAAGCCCCGCATCTGCCAAGCCTCCCGCGAAGCCGGAGCGGCGCTTTCCGTTACCGCACCGCCTTCTCGGCGTTGAGGGCCTGGTCGAGGCCTTTGACGGAGGCGAGATTCTTGGCGCCGGTGAGGATGGCGCCGTCGAGGTCGGCTTCGGTGAAGTCTGCGCCGGCGAGCTCGGCGCCGCTGAGATCGGCGCGCGAGAGGTCGGCGCGGAAGAGATTGGCGCCGGCGAGATTGGCGTCCTTGAGCTTGGCGAAGGCGAGAACGGCGCGGTTGAGGTCGGCGCCGGCGAAATCGGCGCCGCTCAGATCGGCGCCGGTGAAGTCGTTGCGCATCTGGCCCATGGGCTGGTTCTTGAGATCGACGCCGAGCCGCGCGCCGACAAAGCGTGCGCGACGCAAATCGAAGCCGGCCAGCCGCGCGATGATGCGCGCGCCGGAGAAATCGGCGCCGGCAAAGCGCGGCGCCTCGCTCGGCGGCGGCGGTGCCATGCTGGTCGCGACCACCGGGCCGAAGAGGCTCGCCCCGCTCAGATTGGCGCCGGAGAAATCCGCGCGCATGATCCAGGCAAGGTCGAGCCGCGCGCCGCGGAGATCGGCACCGGACAGGTTCGCGCCCACCAGCTTCGCGCCGAAGAGATCGGCATGGGCGAGGTTGGCGTGCTTGAAGTCGAGTCCGCTGAGATCGAGCTCGCTCAGGTTCTTGCCGGACAGATCCGCCGGCCGCTCCGGCGTCGCCCGCTCGAGCGCGGATCGCACCGCCTCGGCGGAGAGATCGGCGGCGGCGGGTCCCGCGTGCAGCAGTGCCGCCGCGAGAATCGCCGCCCACAGCGCCCGCCTCCCCATCGTCCGGCTCCTAGGCGCCGTCGGCGACGGCGCGCCAAGTGGCGATGGCCTGGCGCGTCTCGGCGACATCGTGCACACGCAACACCTGCACCCCTTGCGCCAGCGCCTGCAGCGCACCGGCGAGCGAGCCGGGGATGCGCTCCTTGGGCTCGGCCTTGTGCAGCTCGGCGATCAGCGACTTGCGGGAGATGCCGAGCAGCACGCCGCAGCCCAGCGCGTGCATGAGGCCGAGCCGCGCCATGATCTCGAGATTATGCGCGGCGTGCTTGCCGAAGCCGATGCCAGGATCGACCACTAGGCGAGAGCGGGCGATGCCCGCGGCGGCGCAGGCCGCGACGCGCGCTTCCAGATACTCGACCACGTCGAGCGAAGCGAGACTGTAGGTCGGGTTCGCTTGCATAGTCGCCGGCTCGCCCTGCATGTGCATGAGCGCGATGGCGGCGCCGGAGCGCGCGGCGACGGCGAGACTCTCGGGATCGCCGGCGAGCCCCGAGACGTCGTTGATGATGCGCGCACCCGCCGCCAGCGCCGCCACCATGATACGCGCACGGCGCGTGTCGATCGAGACGACGAGCCCGGCGCCCGCGAGCGCGCGCACCACCGGCTCGACGCGCCGCAGCTCCTCTTCCGGCGCGACCGGCGTGGCACCGGGACGCGTCGACTCGCCGCCGACATCGAGGATGTCCGCGCCGGCCACGGCGAGTGCACGGCCATGCGCGATGGCGCGCTCCGGCGCCAGGAACTCGCCGCCGTCAGAGAAGCTGTCGGGCGTGGTGTTGACGATGCCCATGATGAGCGGGCGGTCGAGCGCGAAGCCGGCCCAGGGCGCGCGCGGCGCGGTGAGGTGCTCGAGCTGGCTTGCGACGCGCGCCGCCGTCGCGCCGCCGCGCCGCTCGGCCCATTGCCGCAGCTCAGCGAGACTGCCGAGCGCAGCGACGACTTCGCCCGAGGCGAGCCGTCCCAGCAGCTCGACCATGACGAAGGCGCTGGTGCCGCCCGCCAGCGGCAGGGCACGATTCTCGGCGCGTGCGGCGCGCGCGGCCTCGCCGGAGAGCAGCGCCAAGGGCCTGAGCCAGAGATGCGCGGGAGCGATGGCGAACGCCGGATCGAGGCTGCGATGCTGCGGCATCTCGGGCTCCGCCGGCCGCGTCATTCGGACGGCGGCTTCCATCTCCACCCCTCGGCGCCAAGAAAGAGCGTCATTTTGCCACCGTCCACCTGCCGCCGCAACGCCTCGGCGGCCGGGCGGTGACCGCACGGCGCCAACAAGCAAATTTCACAACAGAGGCGCATCGACGGCCACGAAGGATCAGGACGTGCGCCTGACGTCGGTTCGATTTCTCCGCCCCTTCGCTGCGGTCGATGGCCGCAGCGCGCAGCCTGGCTAGATCTGCTTCTCGCGGGGGCCGTACTGGCAGCGCCAGCCGGTGAGCCGCCATTTCGGGTGTTCTTCCACCCATTCGGCGGCGATCTGCTGGCCTTGGACCATGCAGGCCATCGGGCTCACGGCGTCGATCGGGGGCCGCTCCTCGCGGCAGACATCGGGCGTGGTCGAGAGACAGACGATGAGAACCAGGGTGATCATTGCAGGACGGACCTCTCAAGCTGTCGCAACGCCGTCATTTCGGGTATCCGTCCCAGCGCCCATTCTTATAGATACGCCGCAGAGGCGTGCGAGTAGGCAGCCAATATTCGCTTAGCAACAACCGTGCCACTCTGCCAGCGCATCGCGGCGGTGGGATACGCCCGTTGGCCGGCGCCGCCCACTGCTCAGCAAACAAGCAATCATGCCTCGATTGTGTCACCGTACGGTTAACAGTTTCAAAGACTTAACAAGGCGGAACGAGCGACCCCGTCGCTCTCGGAACCACGCCATATGCCGCCGGCGGTATTTTTCTCGGGAATCTTCCAGACCTTCAATATTTTTTATAGTGCAACGCGCAGTCGCGTACCATCTCAAACAGCGGGGCATGATGGAAGAGCTAACATGACCCTGGACCATCGACGCCCGTCTTGAGGGCCCGAGGATCACTTGGCCGAAGTGCGTCCGAGAGGGCGGGAGGGGTTAAATCAGATGGAAAACGGCTGGAAGGCGGCTGCG
>JASHRZ010000078.1 GCA_030037055.1 Alphaproteobacteria bacterium | reverse complement strand
AGGTGAGTGCGATACTCGGGCCGGGCAACAAGGGGGCCTGGGAGGAGGTACGCGACACGCTGACCCGGCTGCTACGGGGATGGTGCGGCTGCTTCAGTCCTGGCTCGCACTACGCCACGGACCGGGTCATCGAGGCGCATCTTTATGACCGCGTGCGCAACTTCCTCGCTCGGCGCCATAAGCTGCCGACGCGCGGCACTCGGCACATCCGCAAGGACGATCTCTTCGGCACCCTCGGGGTGCCGCGCTTGCGGTTCTGTCGCACACCCGGCGCCACGTCGTGAGCCCGCCACGAAGCCAGTCGGAGAGCCGGATGCGGGAAATCCGCTCGTCCGGTTCGATGAGCGGGGAGAGGAAACGGATCGCGCCACCGCGCCTCTCCCCGCCTCGGTGGTGAAACTCATATGCGATCGGTCTGCCCTCAAGGGGAAGGGGCTCAGGCCCGCGGCCCGCCGCCGTCGAGGATCTCGCGCAGATAGGCCACGTGCTCGGCGAAGGCGCGGCGGCCCGAGGGCGTGGGCCTGACGCGCGTCTGCGGCTTCTTGCCGACAAACCGCTTCTCGATGGCGACGTAGCCCGCCTTTTCCAGCGTGTCGAGATGTGCGCCGAGATTGCCGTCGGTGGCGCCCACCAGCGTCTTGAGGCGGGTGAACTCGAGCGCCGCGTCGCCGCCGAGCACGTTGAGTGCGGCCATGATCTTGAGCCGCATCGCCTGGTGAATGACCTCGTTGAGGCCGCTCATCCGCGGATCCCGACCCGGCGCTGCCACAACCCGCCCAGGATGAGCGAGCCGCCGCCGAGGATGGCCATCCACAGGCTGAACCAGGGACCGCTCGAGAAATAGCCGGCGAGGCTCAGCAGGATGACGACGCTGCCGCAGAGCACGTAGAAGCGGCCGAGCCACAGGCCGGTGATGATATAGCCCGTCATGGCCAGGACCGGCCAGAACAGGCTGATCTCGCGCCAGCGGCCATTGCCCAGCAGCCATTCGGTGAAGAGTCCGAAAGCAAGCACGATAAGGAAGGCGTAAGTCGCGCGCCGATCCCAGCGCGCCGGCCGCGCGCGCGATCGCGCATAGCCCAAGAGCATCATGCCGCTGGCGGCAAGCGCATTGATTGCCCGGGCGAGGTTGGCCTGACGCGGGCTGAAACAGGTGATGGTGTAGCCGACAACCCAGGTGATGCCCCAGAGAACGAGAATGGTGCTGCCGCCCGCGTAATAGACCGCCTCGCGCGTGCGCTGCTCAGTCTCGGCGATCCGCCGGAGCGCGCCGGCGGCCTCATCCGCATCGATCGCCGCGGCGCGCGCGAGCCGATCATGCTCGCTCATCGGTGCTAGCCCTGCCGTCTGAGCCATAAGCCGCCGGCGATGAGGCCGCCGCCGTTCACCACCGCCATCCACAGCGGGAACCAGGCGTCGATCCAGAAATATCCCGCCAGCGTCAGCGCGGTGACCGCGATGCCGCAATAGATGAAGAAGCGTCCGAGCCAGATGCCGGCGATGACGAAGCCGAGCATGATCAGCGTCGGCCAGAAGGCCGCCATCTGCCGCGGCGCCACCGGCCAGAACAGAATCAGGAAGACGAAGCCGAAGGCCAGCAGCACGAGCTCGGTGACGAGCAGCAGCTCGCCCATCCGGGAATCGCGCTTCGAACGCCGGCGGTGAACGAGGAAGCTGCCGCTGAAGCCGATGATGGCGATGGCGACCCAGTGCCGGTAGCGCAGCGCCGGTTCCAGGAAAGAGATGACATAGCCTGCGCCCACCAGCAGCCCCCAGAGGATGAGCGAGGCGCTGCTGCGGGCATAGACCAGCGTCTCGCGCGTGCGGCGCTCGACGCTGGCGATATCGCTCAGCGATGCGGCGGCTTCGTTGGGATCAATGGTCATGGCTCGTGCTCCCACGGGCGGTTTCGTCCGCGCGAAGGCTATCACAGCGGGGAAGCCGCCGCGCTCACGGCGGGCTGCCCTGCAGCGCCGGAGCGGTGATGCAGCAAACGCGCCGTCCAGCCGAGGAAATAGCCGAAGGCGGCGCCGGAGACGGCCATGTCCCAGACCAGGAGCTGGTCGCGCGCTTCGGGGCGCCGCGCCATCGCCGCCGCGAGCCCGTACTTCGCCGCGAAGATCACCATGTTGCGCATGAGCGGCAGCGTGCTGCCGGGAAGATGGACCATCGCTCGGCTGCGGTCGGCGCGGAGGCCGTCGAACCGCACGCTGGAGAGCGCGAGGGCGCAGCCTGCCGCCGCGGCGAGGCCCCAGGCCGGGATGATGGCCGGTGCCGCGCGCGCCGCTAGCCCGAGCGCGACCATGCCCCAGGCGATGAAGATGGCGGGCGTGATGAAGACGCGGCGCAAACCGACGGTGTGCTCCGGCAGCGACTGAACGCCGAGGCCGAGCAGGAGCGCAAACAGCAGGAAGACCCACCATGGCGTGTTCGCGAGGATCGGAAGAAGCGCTTGCATGCTGACCTCCTCAGAAATAGCGCGCGAGCTTGACGATGACGCTCGCCGCCTGCGGCAGGCTGCCCCAATCAGAGCGGCGTCCGCCGAGATTGGTTTCGGCAATCGCGCCGACCGTCCAATCGTTGGAGAGGTAGTAGTCGGCGGTGAATTGCGTCAGGCTCGAGCCGTCACGAAGGTCGACGCTGGTGAAGGCGGTAAGCTCGAGCTTGGGGATGAAGGCGTCCTGCCAATCGGCGCGCAGAAAGGCGCTGTGCGTTGCCATCGGCTCCTGCTGGTCGAGGGCGTAGTCGCGTATGTACCAGAGGACCTTGCTGATTCCCGGCACCTTCGCCAGCGACTGGCCGACGGCGAACCAGTTGCGCCAGTCCTGCGGCGAGAAGCCGGCCTGGTGGAAATGGTATTCGAGATTGAAGACGATCTCGGACACGGTATAGGAGCCGCCCACCGACAGGTCGCTCTGGAAATAGCCGCGCGTGTCCTCCGGGAGTATCGGCGGCAGATTGCCCGGAAGCGTGCCGGTATCGACGCCGTAGTGCAGCGCATCGGCGATCAGGCTCGCGCGCCGGCCGCCGGCCCATTCCGCGTAGAGCACCGTGGCCTGGCCGACGCTCTCGGCGAGGTTGGCGCCGATCTCGGTGCGGCCGCCCTCGTAGTAGAGCAGCGCTTCCGGACTGAAATCGCCGATGAGCGGAGCACTGGCCTTGAGCAGCAGCCGGTCATGCGCGTTGGTCCGGTCGAGCACCGGGTTGAAGCTCGGCAGCGTCGTGTAGGTGTAGATCGGGCTCGGCCGATAGAGCTGCGGCGCGAAGGCGAGGGTGAGCGACACGTCCTCGCCGATATGCTGGCCTTCGAGCATGAAGGCGCCGAGCCGGTCCTCGCGCAATACCGAGGGGTCGATCGACAGCGGCGCGACCACGGCGCGCGTCTTGAAGAAATCGGTCGGGTTGAAGCCGGCGGCGACGCCGCTTTTCAGGTTGATGCGGCCGAGATCGAGATAGTCGCCGGGCAGCGCCTGCCAGCTGAGGAAGCCTTCGCGGAAATCGTTGCGCACGTCCTCATGGGTAGGAAAGGGCAGCT
Organism: Alphaproteobacteria bacterium; assembly: GCA_030037055.1. Taxonomy (GTDB): domain Bacteria; phylum Pseudomonadota; class Alphaproteobacteria; order ATCC43930; family CGMCC-115725; genus DAHUYF01. Next base: position 203 of record JASHRZ010000078.1, on the reverse strand, counting down.
CGTCCTGCGCCAGGAGGTTGAGCCTGCCGCTATAGGTGAGGCTCGCGTCGCTTCCGAGGGCCCACTCCTTGCGGATGTCGAGGAAGACCAGCTCCTGCCAGTTGGGCACCGGCGGCGGCGGCACCGGGATGAGCGCGCTGCGCAGCGCATCCAAGGTGAAGGCGTCCTCGAGATAGATCGTCTGGCGCAGATCCCGCGTTGGG
>JASHRZ010000636.1 GCA_030037055.1 Alphaproteobacteria bacterium | reverse complement strand
CCGACCGTGTCGTCCTCGTCGAGGAGGACGACGGGGAGTCCGCGGCCGGCGAGATCGCAGGCCGCAGTGAGCCCAGTGAGCCCGCCGCCCACCACCGCCACTTTGTGGCGCTTGCGCTTGCCTTCCAGCTCCGCCGGCCGGCGATAGGGAAAGACCGGCAGCCTATAGCCGCCTGCCATCGCCGACGCTTGCTCCGCCATCGCTCCCTCTTGCCCAAGTTTCCGCTGCATGACCGGTGGTGCGTTGCTTATGCAGCGGGACCCCAGCGCCATGGTGAGAGCCGCGTGGCTGCCGCGCAAGGCATCAGCCACTTGCCTTCTGCCGCTCCTGCTCGCGCAGGCGGAAGCGCTGGATCTTGCCGGTCTCCGTGCGCGGCAGGGAGGCTGTGAATTCGATAGCGCGGGGATACTTGTAAGGCGCGATCTCGGCCTTGACGTAGTCCTGCAGCTCCGTGCGCGTCGCCTCGTCGGCGACCGCGCCCGGCCGCAGCACGATGAAGGCCTTGACCACCTCGCCGCGTTCGCGATCGGGGCTGCCCACCACGGCGCATTCGAGCACCTTGGGATGATCGAGCAGTACGGCCTCGACTTCGGGGCCGGAGATGTTGTAGCCGGCGCTGATGATCATGTCGTCGGTGCGCGCCTGGTACCAGAAATAGCCGTCGCGATCCCGGCGGTAGGCGTCGCCAGTGAGATTCCAGCCGTTCTGCACGTATTTCTTCTGCTGCTCCGGCATGTCGAGATAGCGGCAGCCGGTGGGGCCGCGCACCGCCAGCCGCCCGACCGTGTCGGGCGGCACCGGGTTTCCGGCATCGTCGACCACCATCGCCTGATAGCCGGGGATCGGCTTTCCGGTGGCGCCGGGGCGGATGTCGTCGTCGGCGGCGGAGATGAAAATGTGCAGGATCTCGGTCGAGCCGATGCCGTCGATGATCTTGATGCCGGTGGCGCGCTGCCAGGCCTCGAAGATCGGCAAGGGCAGCGTCTCGCCGGCCGAGACGCATTTCTTGAGCGAGGCGAGATCGAAATTGCGCGCGAGATCGGCCATGGCGCGGTAGAGCGTCGGCGCGGTGGAGCAGATGGTGCAGCGATGGCGCTGGATCGCCTGCAGCAACCCTTCCGCTGTCACCTTCGGCATGAGCAGCGTCGAGGCGCCGACGCGCATGGGAAAGAGCAGCATGCCGCCGAGGCCGAAGGTGAAGGCGAGCGGCGGGCTGCCACAGAAGATGTCGTCGGGCCCGCACTTCAGCAGGTATTTCGGGAAGCAGTCGCAGATCGCCAGCAGGTCGCGATGGAAATGCATCGTGCCCTTGGCGGCGCCGGTGGTGCCCGAGGTGAAGGCGATGAGAGCCACGTCGTCATGGGAGGTGTCGACATTGGCGAAGCTCGCCTTCTGCCGCGCCATCCGCGCCTCGAGCCCGTCTGCGCGCTCGCTGCGGAACAGCAGCTCCTTCTCGAGCACCGGCGTCTGCTGGCGCGCTTGCGCGAGCTCGGCGGCGAGGTCCTCGGCGCACAGCGCGTATCTCACCTTGGCCTTGTCGATGATGTAGGCGAGCTCGCGCGCGCGCAGCAGCGGCATGGTAGCGACCGCGACGCCGCCGGCCTTGATCACGGCGAACCAGCAGGCGGCCATCATCGGCGTGTTGGCGTCGCGCAGCAGCACGCGCTCGCCCGGCACCAGGCCAAGCTCGTTCACCAGCACATTGGCGATGCGGTTGGCGCGCTCGAGCAGATCGGCATAGGTCCAGATCTCGGTCGTGGGAACCGGCTGGGCGACGGGATGATGGCCGCCGGGATCGATGGTCTGCTTCCACGCGACGCCTTCGCGCCGGAGACAGGGCCGCGCGCCGAAACCCTTCTCCACCATGCGGTCCAAAAGCTCGACGGCGGCGTTGAGGCGCTTGGGATAGTCGAGATCGGCGAGCCCGCCATTGTCGAAGACCGGCCACTGCTCGGGCGGCGGCAGATGGTTGCGGGTGAAGCTGTCGCGATGGGCGCTCGGGTCAAGCATGGGGCGGCTCTGCCGGCTCCGCGGGGGTGACATCGGGAAGGGGCATGTCGATGCTGATGCTGTTGGAGGGCGGGCTGTGGCGGCCCGTCCGGTCGTAGGCGCGGACATAGTAGCTGTAGCGCAGTCCGCCCAAGGCCAGGCGGTCGGTGAATTTCGCGCTCTTCACCGCCTCGAGGATGATCGCCTCGCCTTCATCCTCGGCACGGTGGATGTCGTAGCCGGCGACCTCGCCCAGCGGCTTGCGCCAGTCGAGCCGCACCCTGCCGTCGCTGATCTCGGCGGAAAGGCCGGCGCCCTCTTCATCCCAGGCGGGACCGCCGGCGGCGGCCTCCTCGCGCGGCGCCTGGATCATGCCCTTGGGCCAGAGGAAGCAGGTGACGAGCTTGAAATTCTCATCGAGCTGTTTGCAGACGTTGCAATAGATGCAGCGGATGATCGCGTCGCCGCGACCTTCGGCGAGCTTGCGCACCCAGTCGGGATCCGCGAGGAGCTGACGCGCCATGCCGATGAGATCGGCCCTGCCTTGGGCCAGCAGGCGCTCGGCGTCGCGGGGATCGCTGATTTTGCCGACGGAGACCACCGGCACGTCGTAACCCTTGGCGTTGATGTAGCGCTTGATCGCCGCGGCGTGCTCGGCATGCGGCAGCGGCGGGTACCAGTCGCCGGGCATGCAGCGATCCCCGGAATAGCCGGTATAAGGATAAAGTGGCTGGCCCGGTTTGTGGATCGCGTCCTCGAACTTCCCGCCGATGGAGAGCGAGATGTAGTCGACGCCGAGCTGCGCCATGCGCAAGGCGATACGCTCGGCGTCGGGCAGCGCATAGCCGCCCTTGATCGCCTCCTCGGCGAGGAAGCGCACGCCGACGGGGAAGTCCGCGCCGACGCGGGTGCGCACCGTTTCCATGACGCGGCCGAAGAGGCGCAGCCGGCCTTCGAGGGTACGCCCGTCATAGGCGTCGCGCCGCGGATTGTGGCGCGAGAGGAAGGAGGAGAGGGTATAGGCATGCGCCGAATGCACCTCGACGCCGTCATAGCCGGCCTCGCGCGCGCGGGCCGCAGCGGCGCCGAACTGCTCGACGATGAGATCAATCTCCGCCGTCGACAGGCTGTCGATTCGCTGCCGCCAGCCGGAGCGCGCCACTTTGAGGAAATGGATGAGCTGCGGCACGACCTTCGAGGGGGATGCGCTGTGGACGGCCTGCACGAGCGCGCGGTGGCCAGGGACGAAGCTCGCGTCGGAGAGCCGCAGCAGGGGCCCGGATTTGTTGCCGTGGATGGCAGTCGCCTCGACGACGAGGAGCCCGACCCGGCCTTCCGCGTAGCGCCGATAGCGCTCGATGACGCGGTCGTTGACATAGCCGTCCTCGCCGGAGAGCCGCGTCACCATCGCCGGCACCACCACCCGATTGGGGACGCTCATGCCGCCGATGCGCAGGGGCGCGAGGAGCCGCATCATTGCCCTGAGGCCTCGCGTGCGGATGCCTTGAGCTTGCCCAGCAACGCCAGCAGATGCGCCTTCTCGGCGCGGGTGAGGCCGGCCATCATCTGGTCGATCCAGCGCTCATGAGTGGGGGTCATGGCGTCGAAGGCGCGCTTGCCGGCGGCGGTCAGGCGGATGCGCAGGCTGCGGCGGTCGTCGGGCTCGGGCAGGCGCGAGACCAGGCCTTCGCGCACCAGCGCCTCGGTAAGCCCGGTGACGTTGCCGTTGCTGACCATGAGGCGCGAGCTGAGCTCGCCCATGGTGAGCCCGTCCGGGGCGCGGTCGAGCTGCGCCAGGAGGTCGAAGCGCGGCAAAGTGGTGGCGAAGGCCTCGCGCAGCCTGGCGCGCACCTCCCCTTGGATCAGGCTGCTGCAGGTGAGGAGCCGCAGCCACAGCTTGAGCTCGAGCTTGTCGTCGCTCATCAACGCCGATTCGCGATCGGGCTCGAGCCGCGCCTCGCTCATTGGTGCACCTTCGGGTTGGCGGGTGCGGAGCCGCGTAGCGGCGTAGCATGCGCCAACCCGAGCGCCCGTCGCGACGGCCAGCGTCGCTTGCGGTTGAACGGCCCGCGTGCGACCCGCCGCGCGGCGGGCGCCGGGAGGTTCGGACGGACCACAGGGTGTAGCGCCAAGCTGTGCAGGCCGGAGCGCCAGTCAATGAGCGATCCGCACGGTCTCCCGGCTCGGGTCAGGCTAACGCATTTTGGGGGAACCGAGATATGGATTGTTGTGCCGGTTTGGATTGGCGCGGCAGCGCGCATGCCCTTTGCATCATCGACGACGCCAGCGGCCGCGTGGTCGATCATCTGCAGGTGCCGCACACGGCCGAGGGCATAAAGGCCATGCTCGCGCGTCTGGCACGCCTGGCACCGCCAGCCGAGCTGCCGATCGCTATTGAGCGTCCCTCGGGACTGATCGTCGACGCCTTGGTCGAGGCCCGTCACCCGGTCGTGCCGATCCATCCCAGCGTCGTCAAGGCGTGCCGGCCCCGCTACCGCGCCGCCGGCGGCAAGAGCGATCCGGGCGACGCCTACATGCTCGCCGACATCCTGCGCACCGACGGCCACCGCTTCCGGCCGCTGCGGCCATGCTCCGACGAGATCAAGGTGCTGCGCGCGCTCGTCTGCACCCGCGAGAACCTGGTGGCCGAGCGCGTCGCGCTGGCCAACCAGCTCCGCAGCCTGCTCGAGAGCTTCTGGCGCGGCGCCGCCGCGATCTTCGCCGATATCGACTCGCCGATCGCGCTCGCCTTCCTGCAGCGCTAGCCGACACCCGACAGCGCCGCCCGCCTGGGCGAGAAGCGCCTCGCCGCCTTTCTCGCCCAGAACCGCTATTGCGGCCGCCGGTCGCCTCACGACCTCCTCGCCCGCCTGCGCGGCGCTCCCGCCGACTGCGCCGGCGAAGCCGAGGCCGAGATCAAGGGTGAACTGGTCCGCGCGCTTGCCGCCGTGCTCGGCCCGCTCGTCGCCGAGATCGCCAAGCTCAGCGCCCGCCTCGAGCATGCCCTCGCCGACCTCGCCGACGGGAAAATCATCATGTCGTTCCCACGGGCCGGCCGCGTCAACGCCGCGCAAATCCTCGCCGAGCTCGGCGACGTACGCGAGCGCTTCCAAACCGAAGACCAGCTCGCCGCCGAGGCGGGCGTCTGCCCCGTCACCCATGCCTCCGGCAAAAGCCGCGGCGTCGTCTTCCGATGGGCCTGCAACCACCGCCTCCGCGCCGCCATCACCTGCTTCGCCGACAATTCCAGGCACAGCTCGCCCTGGGCCGCCCAAATCTACGCCGCCGCCAGAGCCCGCGGCTGCGACCATCCCCACGCAACCCGCATCCTCGCGCGTGCCTGGATCCGCGTCCTCTGGAGAGCCTGGACCGACCGTGCCGCCTACCAGCCCGACAAACACAACGCCGCTGTCCAGCGACGCAGGGTGTCTCATGGCATCACCTCGCCGCCGGCGACGACGATCGCCTGTCCCGTGACCGCGCCGGCGCTTGGCAAAGAGAGAAAGGCGACGGCGCTCGCCACCTCCTGCGGCGTGACGAGGCGGCCCATCGGGTTGGTCTTAGCAAGCTCGGCGCGTGCCGCCTCGGCCGAACGCCCGGTCTTCGCGGTAATGGTCTCAACCGCGCGGGCGACGAGTTCGGTGTCGGTGAAGCCCGGGCAGACCGCGTTCACCGTGACCCCGGTCTTTGCCGTCTCCAGCGCCAGCGCACGAGTCAGCCCGATCAGCGCGTGCTTCGACGCGACATAGGCGCTGACATAGGGATAGGCGATGAGCCCTGCGGTCGAGGCGATGTTGACGATGCGCCCTTGCTTGGCCGCGAGCATCCCCGGCAGCACGGCCTGCGTGCACAGGAACGCGGCTTTGAGATTGACCGCCAACATGCGCTCGAGCAGGTCGAGCCCGGTCTTGGCGAAAGGCGCGCTTTCGGCAGCCCCGGCGTTGTTGACCAGAATGTCGACCGGGCCGAGGCCGGCGAAAGCGGCGGGCACGGCGCCGGCGTCGGTAACGTCGAGGCTCAGCGTCGCCGTCTTTGCGCCGGTGGCGTCGGCAATGGCGCGGGCTTCAGCGGCGAGCGTCTGCGGGCGCCGGCCGATCAGGCTAAGCCGCGCGCCAAGCCGCGCCAGGACCAGCGCCGACGCCGCGCCGATGCCGCTGCCGCCGCCGGTGACGACGGCGTGGCGTCCGAGGAGCGGTCTTGCCGGATCCGCTGCCAACCTGCCTCGCCGAGATATTTTAGACCTAAAATAATCTACGCCGGTGCGGGCGAGAGGGCAAGGTTGCTAGCCTGTAAGCCCTGAGGGGCCGGTCGGCAGCGCGCCAGCGCTGACGGCCTAGGCTCCGCGTCGCGGACGATCGCCGCAGGGGGAAGGCTGCGTGATCGCTATGACATGTGAAGCCGCAGGTCTCGCGTGTTGTCTCAGAAGGACTGATCTTCCGAGAAGGCCTTGTAGGCCATGATGGTGAAGGTGTCCTTGATGCCCGGCAGCGTCTGCAGCCTGTCGACGACGAAATGGCCGATATCCATGTCGGGCGGCAGGTAGCATTTCATCAGCAAATCGTACTGGCCGGAGATCGAATACACCTCCGACACCTGCTCGACGCTCTCGACCGCTTCCTCGGCGACCTTGTAGGCCTTGCCGAGATCGCACTTCACCATCACGAAAATCGTCTTCATGGGGACCGACCCCTCAGCCGCGCGCGATCCTCGGCGGATGCGCCAGGAAGGCGGGCAGGTGGTCGCCGAAGCCGACAACCCGGCTGTCGTCCTCGTCCCGGCGCTCGTCGCGCCGCGGCAGCAGCGTCACCTTGCCCTCCGGGTCCATGGTGACCGGTCGCGCCCTCTCGCGCAACGGGGGACGCTGAGAGCCGTTCTCCCGTGGCGGGTGATGCGGCTGGTCGCGGCGGGCGGCCTCGGGGCGAGGCTCGTCGCGATGGGCCGGCTCGCGCGCCTCGTGCCGGCCGCGATCCTGCGGCTTCCGGCCGCGGCCACGGCGGCTGCGCCGCCGGTGATCGCCCTCCTCCTCGGAGAGCTCCGCCGAGCCCAGTCCTTCCAGCGATACCGTCGGAATGTCCTTGCCGATGAGCTTGGCGATGGCGGCGACGAAGCGACCGTCCTCGGGCGTCGCCAGGGTGAAGGCACGGCCTTCGCGCCCGGCGCGGCCGGTGCGGCCGATGCGGTGGACATAATCCTCCGCATGGATCGGCACGTCGAAATTGAAGACGTGCGACATGCCTTGGATGTCGAGGCCGCGGGCGGCGACGTCGCTGGCGACAAGGAGGCGGATCTCGCCCTCCTTGAAGCGCTCGAGCGTCTCGGTTCGCTTGGATTGCGGCATGTCGCCGTGGAGCGCCGCGGCGTTGAAGCCGGATTTCACCAGCGAGCGGTTGAGGATGTCGACGTCGCGCTTGCGATTGCAGAAGATGATCGCGTTCTTGACGTCCTCGTTGCGGATGAGGCGGCGGAGCGCCTCGCGCTTGTCGTGGGGCTGCACGGTGACCAGGTGCTGCGCGACCAGCGCGGCCGGCGAGGCCGGCGGCGCGACCGAGATCTCCTTCGGGTTCATCAGGAAGGCATCGGCGAGGCGCCGGATCTCGGGCGGCATGGTGGCGGAGAAGAACAGGGTCTGACGGATCCGCGGCAGCAATCCCACGATGCGCTCGACATCGGGGATGAAGCCCATGTCGAGCATGCGGTCGGCCTCGTCGATCACCAGAATCTTGACGTCCGACAGCAGGATCTTGCCGCGCTCGAACAGGTCAAGCAGCCGGCCAGGCGTGGCGATCAGCACGTCGACGCCGCGGTCGAGCTTGCGCTCCTGATCGGTGAAGCTCTCGCCGCCGATGAGCAGCGCCATGCTGAGCTTGTGATACTTGCCGTAGGTCTCGAAGGCGTTCGACACCTGGGCCGCGAGCTCCCGCGTCGGCTCTAGGATGAGCGAGCGCGGCATGCGCGCCCGGGCGCGGCCGGCGGCGAGGATGTCGATCATCGGCAGGGTGAAACCGGCGGTCTTGCCCGTGCCCGTCTGGGCGCAACCGAGGACGTCGCGCCCGATCAGCACAAAGGGGATGGCCTGTTCCTGTATCGGGGTAGGAGCGGTGTAGCCGGCATCGGCCACCGCCTTGAGGACCTCTGCGGAGAGGCCTAGATCAGCAAAACTCATGCAGATTTGTACTTCGCTCTTTCTCTGTTCTGACTCCAAGGGTCGCCCTTTAATTGGGGTTGCGCGCGCGAAAGTCAAATTATTTCGCCGAGGGCGGCCCGCTTGGCGCGCGCACCGCGACTTTGTACTGTCATGGGAATGGTTAACGAAGCGGCAAGAAGCCGGCCTCGACGATGAAAATTCCGCTGATCCTCCTGCCGGGCCTGCTGTGCGATTGGGCGCTGTGGGCGCCGCAAGTCGAAGCGCTGAGCGACATCGCAGAGACCGGCGTGGCCGATCTGACCCGCGACGAGTCGCTGCCGCTGATGGCGGCGCGGGTGCTGGCCGAGGCGCCGGCGCGCTTCGCGCTGGCCGGCCTGTCGATGGGCGGATATGTCGCTCAGGAGATCATGCGCCAAGCGCCCCACAGGGTGACGCGGCTGGCGCTGCTCGACACTTCGGCCCGCGCCGACACGCGGGAGCGGCTGGCGATCCGCCGCGGCCTGATGGAGCTGGCGCAGAAGGGCGCGTTCAAGGGCATCACGCCGCGCCTGCTGCCGCAATGGCTGCACCCCGATCATCTCGGCGACAGCAGGCTCACGACCGCCGTCATGGAGATGGCGCAGCGCGTCGGCCGCGACGCATTTCTGCGCCAGATGCGGGCGATCATGGCGCGGCCCGATGGGCGCAAGGATCTGCAGCGAATCGGCGTCTCGACGCTGGTGCTGTGCGGGCGCCAGGACCTCGCGACGCCGCTCGCGCTGCACGAGGAGATCGCCGACCTGATCCCCGGCGCAGTGCTCAACGTCGTCGAGCGCTGCGGCCATCTCTCGACCCTGGAGCAGCCGGCGGCGGTGAGCGCGGCGCTGCGCTCCTGGCTTGCCGGCTGGGGCGAGCCTCCGGGTTAAGCGCGTTTCTTTTTTTCGGCGCCGGCGCCCCGGCTTCGGCTTCGGGCGCATCGGGGGCGGGGCCGAGATCGGCGGGCCGCTCGGTCGCGATCCCAGCCGCCGCACGCGATGGACGCGCGCACCGAAATGGGAGGGCGCGTCGGCGCGAGCGAGGCCGCCGGCGCCCGCGTCATGTCGCGATGGCCGGCGCGGCGGCGCTCGCGCCGCGAGAAACGCGAGAATTCGGCGCCGCTGGTCGGGATCTGGTCGGCGCCGGGGTGATAGACAATGTGCACGATGTCGAGCGTTTCGGCCGCCAGCGCGGTGTCATCCGGCACCGCCGGGTCGCTCTAAGCCGGCGATTGACGCAGCCGCTGCAGCGCGCGGCCGAGCTTTTGGTCGCGACGGCCTCGATATGCGCCGCGGTCCGGCTGCGTATTGGATCTGCGCCTGGCGCCAGAACATGTCGTTCATGCGGGCGGCGGCGTGCCCGCGGCGCTCCAGAGGTCGATCATGAAGACGACGGTGTGGCCGGCGGCCCACTGACCACCGCCTTGAGCGGCATGTTGGAGACGCCGCCGCCGTCCCAATAGAAGCGGCCGCCGATCTCCACGGCGGGAAGCCGGCCGGCAGCGCGCTGCTCGCCATAACGTGTTCGGGACCGAGCTCGTCCGCCGTATTGCAATTATCGAAGAAATGCAGATCGCCGGTGGCGATATCGGTGACGCCGAGGCTGAGGCGGATCGTCTTCGCCGTGATGACGTCACAGTCGGCGAAGCGCCGCAGCGTCGAGCGCAGCGGCGCGGTATCGCAAAACCTCGTCGCCGCCGGGCGGCGCGAAGAAAGGGTTGATCGGCCGCGGCGGGAAGAAATTCGGCTGGCCGAACGTCACCGCTTCGGTGTAGCTGGCGGTGTTGTAGAGCGCATGCAGCGTCTCGCCGCCGCTGGGCTCGAAGAGCGCCGGCCAGGAGATGAAATCCCACAGCGCTTCGGGCTGGGCGAGCCGCCGCTCCGGCGGCGGGTTGCCGGCGATGACCGCCGCGTTGATCGCGCCGATCGAGATCCCGCAAACCCAAATGGGGGCCTGATCGGCGCCGATGTGATAGGCGCGAGCGCGCCGCTGCCCTGCAGCACCAGTACACAGGTGGGCCTGTTCGGATCGCTGTTCATCGCGTGCCTCGCCCGCGGCGTCGGGAGCGGCGCTAGCGATCATAGGGCAGGATAGACTTCCCGTGATGGTGGCCTGACGCGGCCGGCCTGCCGCTAAACGTCGAGGTCGCGCACGAACGCCGCGCGTTCCTGGATGAACTGGTAGCGCAGCTCCGGCTTGCGGCCCATCAGGCTCTCGACCATCGCCACGGTGTTCTTGAAGTCGCGCTTGCCCTCCTCGGGGAGCGTCAGCCGCAGCAGCGTGCGGCGCGCCGGATCCATGGTGGTGTCGCGCAGCTGCTTGGCCGGCATCTCGCCTAGCCCCTTGAAGCGGCTGACCTCGACCTTGCCGCGGCCGTCGAAGGCGGTTTTCAGCAGCCCGTCCTTATGGGCATCGTCGCGGGCATAGAGCGTCGTTTCGCCTTGGTGCAGGCGGTAGAGCGGCGGCACGGCGAGGAAAAGCCGGCCGCCGGCGACCAGCTTCGGCATCTCGCGGAAGAAGAAGGTCATCAGCAGCGATGCGATATGCGCGCCGTCGACATCGGCGTCGGTCATGATGATGACGCGCTCGTAGCGCAGCTTCTCCTCGCTGTAGCGCTCGCCCGAGCCGCAGCCCAAGGCCAATATGAGATCAGCGATCTCCTGGTTCTGGCGCAGCTTGTCGGCGCTGGCAGAGGCAACGTTGAGGATCTTGCCGCGCAACGGCAGGATCGCCTGGGTCTCGCGGTCGCGCGCCTGCTTGGCCGAGCCGCCGGCGCTGTCGCCCTCGACCAGGAAGATCTCCGTGCCGCTGGCGGCCCCGCTGCTGCAATCGGCGAGCTTACCAGGCAGCCGCAGCTT
>JASHRZ010000635.1 GCA_030037055.1 Alphaproteobacteria bacterium | reverse complement strand
GAACAGCTTCGAGTAGCAGGAGAGGCAGGTATCGACCGGGTCGCGCCGGCAATGAACGATGCGCGCGCCGGGCAGCGCCAAATGGATGAGCCCGGCATGGAGAAAATTGTTGGGCATCTTGTCGGTGGCGCGCAGCGCGCCCGGCGCCGGCGGTGCCGCCAAGGCGAGATAGCGCCGCCCCAGCGCGGCGATCCGCTCGGGCGGCAGCGTCGCGACGGCCGCGGGATAGACGCCGCCGAGCTCCCCCACCAGCCGCTCGATGTGGCGCGGCTCGCCGCCGCCATGGACCAGCGGATGCGATGCCAGGATCTGTTCCACCAGCGTGGTGCCCGAGCGCGGCATGCCGATGATGAAGACCGGCATCTCCGACGGCGCGCCGGCGTCGCCAAAACGCTGGAACAGCGTCGCCGGAGAAGCGTCGGCGATGGCCGTCATCTCGCGCGCCGCGGCCTCGGCGTCGTAGCTGAGGTTGGCGCGCTTCAGGCGGCTGGCCTGATTGAGATGGGCAAAAGCGCGCGGCGCGTCCTTGGTGTCGAGATAGGCCTTGCCGAGGGCGTAATGCAGCAGGAGACGCTCCTGGTCCGCCTGCCGCCGGCGCCGCCCATGCTCCGGGCGCGGCTGCAGCAGGCGCTCCATGGCGGCAATGTCCGGGTCATCCGCCGCGAAGGTCTTGGCGTCGGCACGCGTGTACCATGCCGCGGCGAGCTCCGGCTCTGCCGCGAGGGCGCGGTCGAGGGCGGCCAGGCCCTCGTCGCGACGGCCCAACTCCAGCAGCACCATCCCCTTGTTCGCGAGCGCGACGCCGGGCTGCGGGAGAAGTCGGGAAGCGCGATCGAAGGCGTCGAGCGCTTCTTCGTCACGGCCGAGCGCGTGACAGAGCAGTCCGAGCCCGTTCTGCGCCTCGCCGTTCTCGGGCTCCAGGGCCAGCGCCTCCCGGCAAGCGCCGAGCCCTTCCTCGCTGCGGTCGAGCTTCCTTAGGAGGTCGGCGCGCGCGGTGAGCACGGCGACGCTCCGCGGCGCCAGGGCCAGGGCGCGGTCGAGCCAGTCCAGAGCGGCTTCGTTCCGCCCGAGATTGGCTTCGGCGAGCGCAGCGTAGACATGGGGACCGGGCAGGCCCGGCTCGCGTGCGACGGCGCGACGGGCATGCTCGAGCGCCGCTTCGAACTGGCCGAGCTCGCCCAGGACGGAAGCCATATTGCTGTGCGCCGCCGCATTGTCGGGATCGAGCGCAAGCGCCTTGCGGTACACCTTGCAGGCAGGCTCCAGCTCTCCCAGCCGCTGCAGCACGATGCCAAGATTGTTTCGCGCATCGAGCGAACCAGGCGCTCGCTCGACGGCGCGCTCAAGACAGTAGCGAGCCTGCTCGAGATCTGCCGCCTCGATGAGGATGAGCGCCAGACGGTGCCACGCGACGGCGCTGTCGCCCGCCGCTGCAACAGCCCGCTTGGCCGCCGCTTCCGCCTCCGCAAGCCGTCCGGATCGACGATAGAGCTCGGCAAGATCGCCGAGCATCGGGGCCGCGGCCTCCGCCGCCATGCAGGCCTGCTCCAGATAGTCGAGAGCGAGGCTCCACTCGCCCCGCGCCTCGGCCATGAGGCCGAGGAGATGCAGCGCCCGCGCGTGGTGCGGAACCTCTGCCAGGAGCCGCCGGCAGATCTGCTCGGCGCGATCAGTCTCGCCCGCCGACCAGTGGCGTTGCGCTTCGGCGAGGACGGCGGCGGCCGTCACGGCGCCCCCGGCGCCGCCGGGCTTGGCCGCGGGGTCTTGCAGAAGATGGCGCGGGACGCGGGCGAAACAGACATGGGTCGCTCTTGGAAGTCGGGATCGCCACGCTCTGTTCTCGTGCGCTCGCCCATCCTATGAGCGCGATGGTTTACGGCCGATTAACCGGCCCTCGCGCCGGACGGGGCAGTTTGCGTCAATAACTCGTTAAACCGACCGGCCTAAGGTCGATCCATGCGGGGTCAAGGACAGGCCGGATCATGGAACATCGCGCAGGCGACCGGCGGTTGGTGATGCGGGCACTCGCGCTATGGCGCGAGATGGCCGGCGGACCCGGCATGCTGCGGCGCTCGCAGATCGATCCGCAGCAATTCGGCCGGGACTGGGCGAGTTACCTGTTGATCGACGTCGATCCGGAGCCCCGCCGGTCGCGCCTCGCTTTCGTCGGCGAGCGGCTGCGCGACCCGACTTGGCCGGTCTTCGATCGCCAATGCATTGCCGAGTGCGCCGAGCATACGCTGCTCCATTCCGCTGCCGCCCATATCGATCGCGTCATCGCCGAGCGCGAAGTTCTGGGCGAAGGCGTAGGCATGCATGTCGGCACGCCGGTGCTCTACCGCAGCGTACTGCTGCCGCTTTCCGAGGATGGCAGGCGGATCGACGGCGTGCTCGGCGCCGTCAATTGCCGCGAGATCGCCTGACGGTGATTATTCAACCACGATCCGGGGGGCCTGACGCCGAGCGCTGCCGAGCTTGTCGGCAAGGCGCGCGGCCATGCCGCGAAAGACTTCGGCATGCTCGCTATCGGGGTGCGAGACGACGATCGGGCGGCCCTCGTCGGATGTCTCGCGGATCAGAATATCGAGCGGCACCTCGCCCAGGAATTCGACGCCCAGCCGCTCGGCTTCGCGTCGGGCGCCGCCATGGCTGAAGATGTCGGTGCGCCCGCCGCAATGCGGGCAGCGGAAATAGCTCATATTCTCGACGATGCCGAGGACGGGCACGTCGACCTTGCGGAACATGTTGAGGCCTTTGCGCGCATCAAGCAGGGCGATGTCCTGCGGCGTCGAGACGATCACCGCGCCGGAGAGCGGCACCTGCTGCGCCATGGTGAGCTGCGCGTCGCCGGTGCCCGGCGGCAAATCCACCACCATGACATCGAGTTCACCCCATTCCACGTCGCGCAGCATCTGCTGGAGCGCGCTCATCACCATCGGCCCGCGCCAGATCATCGGCGTGTCCTCGGGGACGAGAAAGCCCATCGACATGCATTTGATGCCGTAGTTGCTCATCGGCTGCAGCACTTTGCCGTCGCGCGAGCCGGGCCGGCCGGCGATGCCGAGCATGCGCGGCATGGACGGCCCATAGATGTCCGCATCGAGGAGACCGACCTTGAGCCCGTGCGCGGCGAAGCCGAGGGCGAGATTGGCGGCGACCGTCGACTTGCCGACGCCGCCCTTGCCCGAGGCAACCGCCAATATCGAACGCACGCCCGGCACCAGCGCCTTGGCTCCGGCACCCTGGGCGTGCGGCTGCGGCGGACGCGCCGGCGCGGAAGGCTTTTGCGCGGTGAGCACGGCAGTGACCGATAGCACGCCGGACAGCGCCTCGACCGCCTTCTCCGCCGCTTTGCGCAAGGGCTCGAGCTTTGGGCCGCGCTGAGCCTCGACCTCGATGGCGAAGCCGACATGCCCGTCGCGCAGCTGCACGCCGGAGACCATGCCCAGGCCGACGATGTCCTTGCCCTTGTCGGGATCGATCACCTGGCGCAACGCGGCGAGCACGTCCTGCTCCCTCAATCCGCTCATGCCGTCCTCTCGTTCTTGACATCGGTGACGCGCGCCCCTATCGGAGGGCGATCTGTCCACCGGCTGCTGCGCGGGACGGCTGTCATATAGGCGAAGGCCGGCGATTTGCAAAGGCGGCGCTCGCTGCGCCGAGGAGGAAGCACGAGGATGTCGTGGCAGAACCAAGGCGGAGGAGGGAGCGGCGGCGGCGGGCCCTGGGGCGGCGGTCAGAGCCCATGGGGACGCGGCGGCAGACCGCAACCGGCCAATCTCGAAGAGATTCTGCGACGCGGCCAGGACCGGTTTCGCCGCGTGCTGCCCGGCGGCTGGGGCGGCGGACGCGGCGTCATCATCGCCATCGTGGCCGTCCTCCTCTTCTGGGGCCTCAGCGGCTTTTATCGCGTCGAGCCGGACGAGCAGGGCGTGGTCCTGCGCTTCGGCGCGCTGAACCGGCTGACGCAGCCCGGCCTCAATTATCATCTCCCCGCGCCGATCGAATCGGTGTTGACGCCCAAGGTGACGCGCGTCACCCCGACGGAAATCGGGTTTCGCAGCGAGCAGGCCGGCGGACGCGGGATGGGCGCGGTCGAAGTTCCCGAAGAGGCGCTGATGCTGACCGGCGACGAGAACATCGTCCAGGTCAATTTCACGGTCTTCTGGGTGATCAAGGATGCGCCGAAGTTCCTGTTCAACATCCGCAATCCGGAAGGAACGGTAAAGGCTGCGGCGGAAAGCGCGATGCGCGAGGTGATCGGGCGCACGGCGCTGGCCAGCGCGCTCACCGAAGGGCGCGAGAAGGTCGCCAACGACACGAAACGGCTGATGCAGGACATACTCAACAGCTATGGCAGCGGGGTCGACGTCGTCGACCTCGTGCTGCAGAAGACCGCTCCCCCCGATCAGGTGAACGCCGCGTTCAGCGACGTCCAGAGCGCCAAGATCGATCTCGATCGACTGGTCAACGAGGCGCAGGCCTATCGCAACGACGTGGTGCCGCGCGCCCGTGGCGACGCGGCGCGCATCGTGCAGGAGGCGGAAGCGTACAAGCAGCGGGTGGCGCTCCAGGCGCAGGGCGATGCGGCGCGCTTTCTCTCCGTCTATAAGTCCTACAAGGCGGCCGAAGACGTAACCACCCGGCGTCTCTACATCGAGGCAATCGAGAACGTCCTCAAGAACGCGAACAAGATCATCCTGGACAAGGCGGCAACCGCCTCGGGCGTCGTGCCCTATCTGCCGCTTCCGAACCTGAGCGCGCCGCATCCCGGCGATCGCGCCGGTGCGCAGGCGAGCGGCACATCCCCGCCGGGTCAGTCGCAACGGGGAGGCCAACAATGACCCTGCGCGTCGCCATCGGCCTTGCGGTGCTGGTCGTGCTGGGCTTCATCGCGCTGACCGTGCCCTTCATCGTCACGCAGAACGAGCAGGCGATCGTCGTGCAGTTCGGCGAACCGATCCGGGTGATCGAGCGCCCGGGGCTGCAGTTCAAGACGCCTTGGCAGAGTCTCATCGTCTATGATCGCCGCGTGCTCGACTTCGAGCTCCCGTCGGAAAAACTTCTCGCGGCCGACCAGAAACAGATGGTCGTGGACACCTACACGCGGTTTCGCATCGCCAACCCGCTGCAATTCTATCAAACCGTGGGCACGGAGGAGGTCGCGCGCACCCGCCTCGGCGCCATCATCACCGATCGTCTGCGCCGCTTCATCGCCAATTTCGAGCTCATCGCCGTCATTTCCGACAAGCGGTCGAGCATCATGCGACAGATCCGTGACGACGTGAACGCGGAGGCGAAGGGCTTTGGCATCGATGTCATCGACGTGCGCATCCGCCGCGCCGACCTGCCGGAAGACAACAGCAAGGCGATATACGCGCGTATGATCGCCGAACGCCAGCGCGAAGCGGCGCAGTTCCGCGCGCAAGGCGCGCAGCAAGCCCAGGAGATCCGCGCCAATGCCGACCGTCAGCGCATCGAGATCATTGCCGACGCGCAAAAGCAGTCGCAAATCCTGAGCGGCGAGGGCGATGCGGAAAGCATCCGCATCTACGCCGACGCTTTCGGAGTGGATAAGGAGTTCTTCTCCTTCTACCGGTCGCTCCAAGCCTATAAGGAAGCGCTGTCGGGCTCGGGCACGACCCTCGTGCTGTCGCCCGAGAGCGAATTCTTCCACTACTTCGAGGCGTTGCCGCGTGGCGCGGGAAGCACCACTGCCGCCCCCACTTCGGCACAGCGCTGAGAGCCGCCTATGAGAGATTTCGCCACGGCACTCGCTCTCGTTTTCGTCATTGAAGGCCTGCTCTATTCGGCCTTTCCCGACGGCATGAAGCGGATGGTGGCGCAGGTGGTGACGCTACCCCCTTCGGCGCTGCGGGCCACGGGCCTCGTCGCCGCGTGCCTCGGGGTTGCAGCGGTATGGTTGATCCGTTATTGATCGGCGGCGTCTTGCCGGAGGCTTTCGTCCGCCTCTTGCCGCCCCACTTTGACCGTATTGCCGGGCTCTTCCGCCCGGTTCGCCCGAGGGGCGGCGCCGGCAGGAAGTTGCTGGTTTATCGTCGCATTCTCTCGTAAAATGCTGGTCCCCCAGCCCCTTTGTACCAGGAGCTAGCTTCGTGAGTCGACTTATCAGTCGGATGGATGGCCGGCGCCGCTGCCCGCTTGCGCTGACGCTCATCACTGCCCTGCTGCTGCCGGCAGGCGCCGCCTTCGCCAAGCCGGCACCGGACGGGTTTGCCGATCTCGCAGCCAAGCTGCTGCCGGCGGTGGTCAACATCTCGACGACCCAGACGATCAAGAGCGACAAGCCCGGACGCCCCGGGCCCGACGTGCCGCAGTTCCCTCCCGGCTCGCCCTTCGAGGAGTTCTTTAAGGACTTCCTCGACCGCAATAAGAGCAAGCCCGAGGCGCAGCCGCGCCGCGCCACCTCGCTCGGCTCCGGCTTTGTCATCGATGGCTCCGGCCTCGTCGTGACCAACAATCACGTCATCGCCGACGCCGACGAGATCACCGTCACGCTGCAGGACGATACCAGCTTCAAGGCGGAAGTCGTCGGGCGGGATACCAAGGTCGATCTCGCTCTGTTGCGCATCAAGCCGACCAAGCCGCTCGCCTCGGTCAAATTCGGCGACAGCGACGGCACGCGCGTCGGCGATTGGGTGCTGGCGATCGGCAATCCGTTCGGCCTCGGCGGCTCGGTGACCGCCGGAATCCTCTCGGCCCGCGCGCGCGAGATCAATGCCGGCCCCTACGACGACTTCTTGCAGACCGACGCCTCGATCAACCGCGGCAACTCCGGCGGGCCGATGTTCAACATGAACGGCGAGGTCATCGGCATCAACACCGCGATCTACTCGCCCTCGGGCGGATCGATCGGCATCGGCTTCGCCATCCCGTCGAACCTGGCCCGGCCGGTGGTGGAGCAGCTGCGCGATTTCGGCCATGTCCGGCGCGGTTGGCTCGGCGTCAACATCCAGAGCGTCACCGATGAGATTGCCGAAAGTCTCGGCCTCGACAAGCCCAGGGGCGCGCTCATCGCCAGCGTGCGTGACGGCGGCCCGGCCCAGGTGGCGGGCATCCAGCCGGGCGACGTGGTGCTGACCTTCGACGGCAAGGAAGTGACGGACATGCGCCGCCTGCCGCGGATCGTCGCGGAGACGCCGATCGACAAGACGGTCAAGGTCACGGTGTGGCGCAAGCGCAAGGAGCATACCTTTGACGTCAAGGTCGGCGAGCTCAAGGAGGAGGAGCAGCAGGCCGCGCTCGCACCGAGCAAGCAGCAGCAGCCGGCAGAGCCGCCGGGCACGGTGAAGACCCTCGGCCTGTCGCTCGCCAACCTCACGCCGGAGCTGCGGGAGCGCTTCTCGCTTGCCGAGGACTCGGCGGGCGTGGTGGTCGTCGACGTCGCTCCGGACAGCGCCGCCTCCGAAAAGGGAATGCGCGCGGGCGACGTCATCGTCGAGGTCGCCCAGGAAGAGGTCAAGACGCCGGTGCAGATCACCGCCAAGATCGACGACGCCAAGAAGGCCGGCCGTAAATCGGTGCTGCTGCTCGTCGACCGCCAAGGCGATCTGCGCTTCGTCGCGCTCAAGATCGACCAGAGCTAGACGAACGCCCGCGGGGCGTTTGTCCGCAGCGGCATCGGCGGTCGTCCGCGTCGCGCCGCGCTTCACTCGCCGTGCACGATCTCCTCGGCGCTGTAGCCCTGGACATAGAGCAGTGCGGTGAGGTCGGCGTGGTCGATGCGGTTGCGCACCCGCTGGGCAAGGGCGGGCTTGGGATGAAAAGCGATGCCCAGCCCGGCGGCTTCGAGCATGTCGATGTCATTGGCGCCGTCGCCTACTGCCAGCGTCGCCGCGAGCGGCAGGCCGCGCTCGGCGGCAAGGCGCTTCAGACTCGCGAGCTTGCCGTCCCGCGCCAGGATCGGCTCGGCCACCGCGCCCGACAGCCGGCCGTTTTCGACCAGGATCTCGTTGGCGATGTCGAGGTCGAAGCCGAGCTCGGCGCGGATGCGGGCCGTGTAAACGCGAAAACCGCCCGAGACGAGCACGGCGTAAGCGCCATGGGCGCGCATGGTGGCAACGAGCGCGCGCGCGCCGGGCATGATGCGGATACGCGCCGCCACCTCCGCCAGCGCCGGCTCGGGCATTCCCCGCAGCAGCGCCACGCGGTCGCGCAACGCGGCGGCGAAGTCGATCTCGCCGTTCATGGCGCGCCGGGTGATTTCGGCGACCCGCTCGCGCAGCCCCAGCAGATCGGCCAGCTCGTCCAGCATCTCATTGGCGATGATGGTCGATTCCATATCCGCCAGCAGCAGGCGCTTGCGGCGCTCGGCTTCCGGCTGCGCCACCAGATCGATGGCGAGGTTGCCCAACTCGGCCAGCGCGGCGCGGGCCGCGGCATCCGCCTGATCGGTGTCGAGATCATCGAAGGGGATGTCGCAAGCGATTTCGGAGGCGAGCCATCGGCGGGGCGCCACCCCGGCGCCCAGCCGCCGCAGCGTCCCGACGACCGCCTCGACCGCCGTGCCGGCCTGCGCGGCGGCGCCGGGCGCGGCAATCAGGGTCAGGACATTGGCGGGCATGCGCGCGCTTTATCGGCGAGCCCCCCGCCAAACGCAAGTCGGCGCCAGGCGTCGTCGCCGGCGGGCGATTCTGGGCACCTCGTCAGCGCCAGGGCACCGGGCCCGCCATTGCTTCCTCCCAGTTCCTGCCGTCGAATGGCTGGGGCTCGAGCGCAGCAACGTCCACGTTGTCGAGACAGCGGACATTGACGTCGATCTTGTCCGGGTCGGAGCGCGGGACATAGAAAGCGTGAATGCCGCAGTTCTTGCAGAACAGGTGCTTGGCCGTCCCGGTGTTGAAGCGGTAGCAGAGGAGCTCGCCATCGCCGCTCAGCAGCTCGAATTGCTGCCGCGCGACGATGAGATGCAGGAAGCCCTTCTTGGTGCAGATCGAGCAGTTGCATTCGGCGACCTTGGCGAGATCGGCGGTGACGCGAAAGCGCACGCGGCCGCAATGACAACCGCCCGTATAGGTCTGGGACATCGCGCTTCGTTCTCCGAGGTCTCGGTCCCCTTCATCCTACTGCGCCGACATTGAGGCAACCAGCGATGTTCCGGCCATGCTAGAAAGCGGCATGGAGACATCGGTCGTCATCGTTGCCGGACCCACCGCCAGCGGCAAATCGGGGCTGGCGCTGGCGCTGGCCGAGGCGTTGGGCGGCACGATCATCAATGCCGACAGCATGCAGGTCTATCGCGACCTGGAGGTGCTGACGGCACGGCCGGAGCCGGCGGCGCTGGCGCGTGCGCCGCACCGCCTCTACGGCGTCGTCGATGCCGCCGAGGCTTGCTCCGCCGGGTGCTGGCGCGCCATGGCGATGGCGGAAATCGCCGCAACGCGCGCGGCCGGGAGGCAGCCGCTGTTGGTTGGCGGCACGGGGCTCTACATCCGCGCCGTGCTTGACGGGCTGGCGCCGGTGCCGCCGGTGCCGGCGCGCCTAAGGGACGAGGCGCGCACGCTCCATGCTCGGCTCGGCGGCGCCGATTTCCACGCGGCGCTTGCAGAGCTCGATCCCGAGACGGCGAACCATCTGGCGCCGGGCGACACGCAGCGCCTGATCCGCGCCTATGAGGTGCTGCAAGCGACGGGGCAGGGGCTCGCCGCTTGGCGGCGCGAACAGAGTGCCCCGGCGATACGCGCTGCCGCGATCGTGCTGTTGCCGCCGCGCGAGGCGCTTTACGCGCTCTGCGACGCGCGCTTCCTCGCCATGATGGCGCGGGGCGCCGAGGCGGAGGCGGCAGCGCTGCTGGCGCGCGGTCTGCCGCCCACCCTGCCGGTCATGAAGGCGCTGGGCATTCGCGAGCTCGGCGCCTTGCTCGCCGGTCGCATGACGCGGGAGGCGGCGGTCGCGGCCGCCCAGCAGGCGACCCGGCGCTATGCCAAGCGCCAATATACCTGGTTTCGCCACCAGCTCGCGGACTCGGCATCGGTGCAGAAGCTGGTCGTCGCCGAGCAATTTTCGGAAAGTTTGCTGCCGGAAATTTTTTCATTTATTCGTCAGTTTCAGTTGACCGTCAAGCTCTAGCTGTCTAGGGTGACCGCCTTCGCGCGGGACGAGTCGTTCCAACGGAGCGGCGGCCGGAGCGGCTCGCCGCGGCGTAAGTCTTTGCTTTTGCATATTTTTTAGGAGAGTGTCATGGCGACGGAGCAGATGGCGGGGGCGGAGATGGTCATCAGGGCGCTGGGCGACCAGGGCGTTGATGTCATTTTCGGGTACCCCGGCGGCGCCGTTCTGCCGATCTATGACGCGCTCTTCAAGCAGAACCATCTCCGCCACGTCCTGGTGCGCCACGAGCAGGGGGCGGTCCATGCCGCCGAGGGCTATGCACGCAGCACGGGCAAGGTCGGCGTGGTTCTCGTCACCAGCGGTCCCGGCGCCACCAACGCGGTGACCGGCCTGACCGATGCGTTGATGGATTCCGTGCCGATCGTCTGTCTCACCGGACAGGTGCCGACGCATCTCATCGGCAATGATGCGTTCCAGGAAGCGGACACGACCGGGATCACCCGGCCTTGCACCAAACACAATTATCTCGTCAAGGACGTCAACGATCTCGCCCGCGTCTTGCATGAGGCGTTCCATGTCGCACGCACCGGCCGGCCCGGGCCGGTGGTGGTCGATCTGCCCAAGGACGTGCTCTTCGCCATCGGCGGCTATCGCGGTCCCGGCTCGGTGCAACACAAGACCTATCGGCCGCAGGTGAAGCCCGACGCGGCGCGGATCGACGAGGCGGTGGCGCTGATCGCCGCGGCGAAGCGGCCGCTTTTCTATGGCGGCGGCGGCATCATCAATTCCGGCCCGCGCGCCTGCACGCTCTTCGCCGAGCTGGTGCACCTGACGCGCTATCCCTGCACGCTGACGCTGATGGGGCTCGGCGCCTTGCCCGCCTCGGCGCGGCAGTTCCTCGGCATGGTGGGCATGCACGGCACCTACGAGGCCAATCTCGCGATGCATGGCTGCGATGTCATGGTCGCCGTCGGGTCGCGCTTCGATGATCGCGTCACCGGCCGTCTGAACGCCTTCTCGCCCAACTCGAAGAAGATCCACATCGACATCGACCCTTCCTCGATCAACAAGAACGTGCACGTCGACGTGCCGCTGGTGAGCGACGTCGCGAACGCGCTCGATGCGATCCATGCCGGGCTGAAGGCCAGGCGCTTCAGGCCGAACCAGGAGGCGCTCGCCGCGTGGTGGAAGGAGATCGAGGCCTGGCGCGCGCGCGACTGCCTCGCCTACGCCAAGACCGACAAGGTGATCAAGCCGCAATACGCCATCGAGCGGCTCCACCAACTCACCCGCGGCAAGGACATCTACGTCACCACCGAGGTCGGCCAGCATCAGATGTGGGCGGCGCAGTTCTTCAAGTTCGAGAAGCCCCGCCACTGGATGACCTCGGGCGGCCTCGGCACTATGGGCTACGGCCTGCCCGCGGCGATCGGCGTGCAGATCGCCCATCCCGGCGCGCTGGTCGTCGACATCGCCGGCGAGGCGTCGATCCTGATGAACATCCAGGAGATGTCCACCGCCTGCCAGTACCGTCTGCCGGTCAAGATCTTCATCCTCAACAACCAGTACATGGGCATGGTGCGGCAGTGGCAGGAGCTGCTACATGGCGGCCGCTACTCCGAGAGCTACACCGCTTCGCTGCCGGATTTTGTCAAGCTGGCGGACGCGTTCGGCGCCGTCGGGCTGCGCGCCACCAAGACCGAAGATGTCGACCGCGTGATCAAGGAGATGCTGGCGGTGGACAAGGCCGTCATCGTCGACGTGGTGGTCGACGAGCTCGAGAACTGCTTCCCGATGATTCCCTCGGGCGCCGCGCACAACGAGATGCTGCTCGGACCCGAGGACAAGAAGGCGGCCGGGCCGGTATCGGAAGAGGGCATGGTCCTCGTCTGATCCCGCCCGCAACCTTTTGCTTCGGAGTCCCGCCTTGAGCGTCATCGAGAAGCACACCATCGCCGTGCTCGTCGACAACGAGCCCGGCATCCTCGCCCGGGTCGTCGGCCTGTTCTCCGGCCGCGGCTACAACATCGAGAGCTTGACCGTGGCCGAGACCGACCGCGCCAACAGCCTTTCGCGAATCACCGTCGTAACCTCCGGCACGCCGATGATCATCGAGCAGATCAAAGCGCAGCTTTCGCGCCTCGTCCCCGTCCATGCCGTCCGCGATCTGACCGAAGAGGGCCCGCATGTCGAGCGCGAGCTCGCCCTGATCAAGGTGGCCGGAACCGGCGAGAAGCGCATCGAATCGCTGCGGCTCGCCGACATCTTCCGCGCCCGGGTCATTGATTCGACCATCGAGAGCTTCGTCTTCGAGATGACCGGCTCGACCGAGAAACTCAACGCCTTCATCAACCTGATGGAGCCGCTGGGCCTCGTCGACGTGTCACGCACCGGCGTCGTCGCCATCTCGCGCGGCGCGGCGCGGTTCTGAGTTTGCCAAACCAGGGAGCAGCACCATGCGTGTCTATTACGATCGCGACGCCGATGTGAACCTGATCAAGAGCAAGAAAGTGCTCATCGTGGGTTATGGCAGCCAGGGCCATGCCCATGCCATGAACCTGCGCGACAGTGGCGTCAAGGAGGTGCGCGTGGCGCTCCGGCCGGGCTCGGCCTCGGTCAAGAAGGCGGAAACCGCCAAGTTCCATGTGATGAGCCCGGCGGAGGGCGCAAAATGGGCGGAAGTGGCGATGATCCTGACGCCGGACGAGCTGCAGGCAAAGCTCTACTCCGACGACATCCGGCCCAACATGCGGCCCGACACGGCGCTTGCCTTCGCGCACGGCTTCAACATCCATTTCAAGCTGGTCGAGGCGCGCCCCGACATGGACGTTTTCATGATCGCGCCCAAGGGGCCCGGCCACACCGTGCGCTCGGAGTACATGCGCGGCGGCGGCGTCCCGTGCCTCGTCGCGGTCGACCAGAATCCCTCCGGCAACGCGCTCGAGCTCGCGCTTTCCTATGCCTCGGCGATCGGCAGCGGTCGTGCCGGAGTCATCGAAACCACCTTCAAGGAGGAATGCGAGACCGATCTCTTTGGCGAGCAGTGCGTCCTCTGCGGCGGCCTCACCCAGCTCATCTTGTCCGGATACGAGACGCTGGTCGAGGCGGGATACGCGCCGGAAATGGCGTATTTCGAGTGCCTGCACGAGGTGAAGCTCATTGTCGACCTCATCTATGAGGGGGGCATGGCAAACATGCGCTACTCCGTCTCCAACACAGCCGAGTACGGCGACTACACGCGCGGGCCGCGCATCATCAACGACGCCGTGAAGGCCGAGATGAAGCGCGTGCTCGACGACATCCAGTCGGGGCGGTTCGCCCGCGAATGGGTGCTGGAGAACACCGCTGGCCAGGCGAGCTTCAAGGCGATGCGCCGGCGCGCCGCCGAGCACGATGTCGAGAAGGTCGGCGAGAAGCTCCGCGCCATGATGCCTTGGCTCGCGCAGAACCGGCTGGTGGACAAGACCAAGAACTAGGCGCGACATGGAGCGCGTCGCGCCGGAATGGTTAACGGAAGTACTTGCGGTAACCGGCGAAAAGGGGCTAAAGATATCCGCGCGTTGCGCCGTTAACTTTAAGGGAATATTAAGGCCGC
>JASHRZ010000634.1 GCA_030037055.1 Alphaproteobacteria bacterium | reverse complement strand
ATGATGATCGCCAAACCCCGGCTGCTCGACATATCGTGCCGCTCCAGCATTCTCGCGAACCAGCGCATGGCGAGCGCGCCGCAAGTCGATCCCGCCAGGAAGATGCGGGAGGCGCCGACGAGCGGGAATAACCTCTTGGTGAATTCGGAGGTCCAGGCGTCTAGCGGACGCAGTCCGGCGTTGTGATGAAACACGATGACCTTGCCTGCCTTGGCCATGACCGGCCGTATCCTATCGAAGAGATCGCGAAAGACGAGGAGCCCGTCCAGGTCGAGGTCACAGATGCACAGCGCAAATCTCGGCTCTGCGCCGAGAATCTCGGCCCCGGCGACACTCGACATCAAACTCGGCAGGATGGTCACCTTGCGGCCCTTCAGGCAGCGCGCCAGTAGTGCACCAAGCGTGCCGCCTGACGAGATCACCAGCACGTCATCAGCACGATCGCCGACGGCTTTTACCGCGGCATGGGCGTGTCTCAGAACGGTGTGATAGGGGTTCCATCGCGTTGTCTCGGGCAATTGGCCGAAGAGTCGGTGATAGAGGCCGACGAGAAGGGCAAGTTTGGACCGCAGCGCATCGGCGGCCGCCGGGTCAGCATCGGACGCACCGCCGTCGCCCGTTACGGCCGGCGTGCGACGCCCCAATTCCGTCGCGGCGCGTCGGTGTATATCTTCCTGTCGCTCGGCGAGGAGCTGCAGGCGCTCGCGTTCCAAGCGCGCTGCCCTCTCCAACAGCGCGTGCAGCCGCTGCTCTCGTTCGTGCCGTAGGGCCTCGAGGGCCCGCGTCGCGTCGGTCGCCTGGCGACGAAGATCCGCATCGAGTTCGGCGACGCGGGCCAGAAGCTCGCGGCTGCGGCGTGATATTTCCTCCTCCACAGGCCAACACTCTGCGTCGATTTCGGCGCTCTGGCGTTTCAGCTCCGCCAGGCGCCGGCGCCGCGTCGTCTCGATTGGATCATCGCTGAGCGCCGCTCTCGCCCGCTCCTCGGCCCGCATTCGCTCGCGGCGATCGAGATGCACGGCGAGGAATCGGGGAAAAGCGGCAGCCCAGAACGGGTGATTACGATAGCCAATCGGCGGGGATAGCCGGCCGTAGACAGCATCGACGAACTGCCGCAGCTTCGCCTTCTCCGCAGCCACGTGAGGGGGCACGTCATCGCCGTGTAGCACCAGCGTGTGGCGTCCGTAATCGCGATGGTCCTTGGTCGTGTAGGACGACAGATCCGCGGCGATTTCCGCGACGGTCGGCCAACCGAGGTGGAGGAGCTCCCGGAACGTGCCTTCAGCGCGCAGCTCGCCCATGAGGAAGTCGTCGGAATCGCCGAGCACGCACGGGGTTGCGGTTGGGCAGAACTCGGAAATGACCCCATAATCCCAGAATGTGGGCATCTCGGTCAGCACGCGTTCCGGGCGCATGTAGATGACGGCGATCGGCATCTGGTGGCCCAGTAAGGTTTGCTCGTCGACATACCAGTAAAACTGGTCGTAACGGTGAATCCTGAAAAGTTGTTGGTTGACAGTCTTCGCGCGCACCGTGTTGTGCCGGTGGGCGATGATCATTCTCGCCATGTCCCGAGGCCGAAGGGAGAGCGTACAGGTCTCCGGGTCGTAGCGCGCGCGGAGCTGATCGACGGTATCCTCAAGGATCATGCAGTAGCTCGGCGAGACCGCCAGTCGCGCGCCACGCCGAATCGCTTCCGCGAGTCTCCGATAGGAGCCGTCGGCGACAATAAAGTCGGCGTTGACGAAGAACAGATGCGTATCGGTCATAGCTTCGCCGAGATCGGCGAAGCCGCGAACGAGCGCGTAAGTCAGCGTGATGCCGTACCACTGCGACAGCAAGTCGTCGATCGGAAGCAGCCGAAGATCGCAATGTTGGAGAAGCCGCGCCACGACCGGGGCGCGCGCGATGCGGTCGAAAAACCGCATCTCCGTGACGATCACGAACTCGGCGTCGAATTGCTCGACTAGCGCCGGCACGTTGCCGGGCGCCAAGAGTGCCGGCATTGTCAGCGACAACAGGTCGCTGATATACCGATCTCCCCAGGCCATGGTGATCACTCGCGCAGGCTCGCGCGCGCCGCCGGCAGTCGTTGGACGCTGCGCTGTCACGCGCACCCCACCCCTCGGCAGCTCGACGATCTCCGGCTCAATCATCGACGCTGCCTATAGTTCTGACGGCGGCAGCCGCTCCGTTGCGACCGCGCGCGGCCCCTCTGCGATCCACAGACCCCGTTAGGCCGTGCCACCCGAACAAGCCGCCAGCCCGCCAGCGCCGCGTCATGCCGCGGACGCGCCCATCTGCAACGTTCTTCGATACGCAGCGATAACCTCGTTTATGTCGCCGCTTGCCGCGACATATCCCTGCTGAAGGAAGATCGCACGGTTGCACCACTCTTGCACCAGCGGTATCGAGTGGGACGCCAGTACAAGGATGTTTGACGCCTGTACAAATGCTTCCATTCGGCGATGTGCTTTTGCCAGAAAATGCGCATCGCCGGCGGCGAGCCATTCGTCCATGAGCAGGATTTCGGGCGGGACACAGGTCGAGATGGCGAATGCCAGGCGGATCATCATGCCGGCGGAATAGGTGCGCACGGGCATGTCGAGATATTGGCCGAGTTCGGTGAACGCCGCGACTTCGTCGGCATGCTTGACCATCTCGCGCGGATGAATGTCCATATACATCCCCCGCAGGATGATGTTTTCGCGACCGGTTGCGTCCGGATTGAGCCCCACCTGGGCATCGAGCAGCGCCGAGACGCGTCCGGACGTGACCACGCACCCCTGCGTCGGTTCGTAAATCCCGGCCAGCACCTTGAGAAGCGTGGTCTTACCGGCACCGTTAGGCCCGATGAGCGCCAACCGATCGCCGTTCCTGAGCTCGAGGTCAATGTTGTTAAGCGCCCGCACATTGACCCGGTCAAGCGCGTCGCGCGCGAGATTGCCTTGCGTAGACGCCGCAAGCAGCGCCTTTTTCAGCGAGCGGCTGCTGCCATGATAGACTGGGTATTCTAGGAACACCCGCTCGAGACGCACCACAGCCATGGGCGCTACGCCCAAAACGGGATGCGGTAGCGCAGGCGCGCAAAGATGGCAAAGCTGCCGCTGCATCCCAGCAGCGTCACCAGCAGCAGCACCGACCATGAATAGGGCGCCGTATGCAAGCCGAGAAGCGGCGCGCGGACAACATCGATTGCGGCGAATATCGGATTGAGCTCTCCCAGTGACTTCCACGCGCCGAGCGCGTCCGGAGACCAGAACACCGGGGTGACGAAGAACACCACCTGTACGAAACTCGCTACGATGGGCGGCACGTCGCGGAACCGGGCGCTCAGCATGCCAAACAGGATGCTGACCCATACGCCGTTGAGACAGAGGACCAGCAGCGCCGGCAGAATCCACACTACGCCCCAATTTGGCGTCACGTGGAACATAAACAGGATGAACGGAACGATCACGAAATTGTGGGCGAGCACCAGCAGGTTGCGGAACACCAGCCTATACACATGCACGGAATAGGGCAGCCGCACCTGCTGGAGGATGCTCGACACGGCAGTGAAGGTGCCGCATCCCTCATTGATCAGCGACGCAACAAACTGCCAGACGATCAGTCCTAGCGTGAGGAAGGGTAGATAGGAGGAGACGTCGGTGTGGAATAGCTTGGCATAGAGGAAGCCCATGGAGCCGATCATCACGATCGTGCTGATCGTCAGCCAGAACGGGCCCAGCAGCGAGCCGCGGTAGCGCAGGCGGGTGTCCTGTTTCGCGAGCTCGGCCCACAGCCAGATCTTGCCTAGCCCGGTGATAAGATCCGTCGTTGCTTGGACAGTGCGCGATGGTCGCGACGTCCCTGCCAAGCCGCGAAAATCGTTGGTGTCTGAAGACGTTGCTGAAGGCATTACGGATTGCTGAAAAGCCTCGCCACTGACGCCGGCGCGCCGCGAAGGTCCACTGTGGCTGGAGATGGCCGTCAGCCAGACTCGGTGTCCGAGCCCGCCTTCGACGGCGCCAGTCGGCCGGGATATATCATCGCCTCTACCCCCTGTCCAGCTGCGACTGAGCGGCGTTCCGCGAGCTTAATGGCCAGGATAAACCCCGCCTGGAGCGCGGTCAGCGCATTCGCCCACATCACGGCCCCCGCGCCGATCAAAGCGCCGTAGGCGATCCAGAGCGCCATCGAGGCCAGCGCGACCACAAGCCAGGCCGCAGAAATGTCACCCGCCGAGCGTGTCCGCCAGGTCCGAACTACCTGAGGCAGCAGCGACACCGTCGCGAGCGCCGACGCGGTCGTGCCCAATATCGTTACCAGCACCTCGTGCATCGGCTCCTCTCCCCCCACCGGTCACGGAGACGGACCAGCCTGGGTCAATTGCTCATAGAGCGCTTCGTAGCGCGCGACAATGGCAGGCAGCGCATAGGCTTCGACGATCCGTCGCCGCGCAACCTGCCCTCGAGCGGTCCGACCCTCGGCACCAAGAGCATAAAAGTCGTGCCAAGCCGCCGCCATCGCCTCACTGTCGCGCACTGGCACGATGGCGCCCGCGGTGCCGACAATCCGCGCCGCGTCACCGACGTCGGTGCTCACGACGGGCGTGCCGCATGCCATCGCCTCGGCAATCACGTTGGGAAAGCCTTCGCCGAAGCTCGAGGACAGGCTTACCACGTCGGCCGATGCGAGAACGGCCGGCATGTCCTGGCGCTCGCCCTGCAGCAGGATCCTGTCGGCGCAATTACTGCGATCGAGCAACGGGCAAAGCCGCGCGTTGCGCGCGTCGTTGCCACGTCCGACCAACAGGAAGCGAGCCGCGCTGCACGTTTGGGCAAAGCGCGCCGCAGCCGCAAGGAAGGTGGCGTGATCTTTCATCGGGTCAAATCGCGCCGGCAGGCAGATGACGAAGCTCCCTGGCGGCAAGCCCAGCTCCGTCCGCATCCGCACGCGCGCTTCCGGGTCGGGACGAAACCGCTCGACATCGATGCCGTTGGGGACAATCTCCCAGCGTCGCGGCCGGTAGCCCAAGCGCTCATGGACCGCCTTCCCTGCGACCGAATTGACCAGCACTGCATCCGGTCCGCGCGACAGCCGTGCTAGCAGCCGCGGCAGCGCCGCAGAGAGCCGCGAGTAGCGGTTGAAATCGATGTTGGAGCAACGCACGTTCCAGACGAGGCGCCGTGCGCCGCCGAGGCGGGCAGTGAGTACGCCCAGAAGGTCGGCGTGATATAGCCAAGTCTGCAGGATGTCGGCCGGCTCTCGGCGCAGCAGCACGAGCAGGCGCAGAAGACCGCGCGGATCCGGGATCGCGCTCCTCATGCCCAGCGAGCGGACTTCGATCCCTTGCGCCGTGAGCTGCGCGCCGAGCGGCCCGGGGGCTGTCATGCTCACGACGCTCATACGAAAGCGCTTCCGGTCGGCGGCGGCGACGAGGCGCGACAGCATCATCTCGGCGCCGCCGATATCGAGATCGGTGATGAGGTGCACGACCCGGATGAGCGTCATGGCCGACCAGCGTCCGCCGCAGCCTGCGTCACAACCGCGCCGATGGGAGCCGGTCGCGGTAGGCGCCGGCACCTGCCGGGTAGTTTGCCTCTGCCAGCCAGCTCTGGAACATCAGGACGGCCCAGAGGCTTCCGCTCCAGTCCCGTCGATTATCAAGATGCTCGCGCCACCGCCGCACCACGGCCTCGGGCTTGAGCCAGCCGGCCCGGGCGATGGTCTCGGCGCTCAGGAGATCGCTTGCCCAGTCGCGCAGCGGTCCTCTGAGCCAGGCTGCGAGCGGCACCCCAAAACCCTGCTTCGGGCGGTCAATCAACGGGCGAGGGACATAACGATAGAGGATTTCGCGCAGCGCCCATTTCGTGACGCTGCCGCGCAGCTTCATCCCCAGTGGCATCTGCCACGCCAGCTCGACGACGCGGTGATTGAGCAGCGGCACCCGCGCCTCGAGGCCCACGGACATGCTGGCACGATCCACTTTGGTCAATATATCGTCGGGCAGGTAGACGCGCGTATCGAGCAGCATCATGCGCTCGATCAAACTCGGCAGCTCGCATTCCCCCATCTTGTCCCACAATGGTATCGCCTGTGATACGCCTAACACCATCTCTTCCGGCTCAGGCCAGATGGAAACGAGACGTCGATACGCCGCATCTCCACTTTCTTCGCGAAGCAGCGCCGCAAGCTTCCGTGTTCTCTGTTCCAGGATCGCGGGTCTCCGGCTTGCGGGAATCACGTTGGCCACAGCACCGATAACACTTGCCGGAACTGATTCAAGCGACGCTGAAATACGATAACGGATCGCGCGTGGAACGGTACGGAGCACCCTTTCGATGATGCGAGCCCACTGATATCGCGTATATCCAGCAAACGTCTCGTCGCCACCATCTCCCGACAGAGCGACGGTAACATGCTTCCGCGCGAGCCTCGAAACGATCTGCGTTGGAATTTGTGATGAATCCGCGAACGGCTCGTCGTACCACAAGGGGAGGTAAGGGATCACATCCCGGGCTGTTTCTTCCTCCACATAGAATTCCGTGTGATCGGTACCTATGTGGGCCGCAACTCGTTTTGCATGTTGCGCTTCATCATAGGCCCTACTGCCAAAACCAATCGTGAACGTCTTAACTGGCCGTGAGGCCTGTCGTTGCATAAGGGCGGTCACCAATGAGGAATCGACACCGCCGGACAGGAAAGCGCCGATCGGCACGTCCGAAACCATTTCGTTACGCACCGCTTTGCTAAGGACTCTCTCGAGCTCGACCAGCATGTCTGGCCCGGTATTCGCTGGAAGTACCCGATTCGGTGAACACGCGATTGCGCGAAGATCCCAATACCGCTCCAGCCGCGTCTGGCCCTTAAGCTTTGCGACCAACATAGTGCCGGGCTCGAGCTTGTGAACGTTGCGGAAAATGCTCTGAGGCGCCGGCACATAGCCAAAGCGCAAAAAGGCGACAACCGCCGAGCGGTCGATTTCCGGTTTCCAACCCGGATGAGCGCGCAGTGCCTTCAGCTCACTTCCGAAAATCAGCAAATCGTTTGCCTGTCCCCAATAAAGAGGCTTTACGCCCAGCCGGTCGCGCGCGAGAGTGAGCTCGCGGCGCTCCCGATCCCACAGGGCAAACGCGAACATGCCTTCACACTGTTGCAAGGTCTTTTGCATGCCCCAGCGCGCAATACTCTCGATGAGCACTTCGGTGTCGGAGCCTCCGCGCAGCACGGCGCCGGCTTCCCTCAAGCGCGTAGCAAGCTCTGCATAGTTATAAATTTCCCCATTGTAGGTTATTATGAACCGGCCATCCGCTGTCGCCATTGGCTGATGGCCGCCGGGACCAAGCTCGATAATTGAAAGACGACGATGGCCAAGCGCAATGCCCGCCTCGGCGTCGATCCAGAGGCCACTATCGTCCGGACCTCGATGTCTCAGCGCCTCGGTCATGGCTATCAACGTAGCCTTACGCGCTGAGAGCGTCGCGGGCCATTCACCAAGAAACCCCGTGATGCCGCACATCCCTTACGAACTCCACGACACGAGAATCGCGTGCCTCCCACAGTCCGAATGAAGACCGCCTGCCGCTGCGCTATCCCATCAATAACTCGGCGTTCGGTGACCGCCGGAACGACTCAGACCGCCTCAACCGCCCTCGCCGGCACCGCGGTATGTAGCATGGGGCCGAGAAGCTGGACCAAGATGAGGACACGCTCACGATCGGCCACGCCGAGGAGCCGACGACTTCAGCGAAAGGTCCTTCTGTCACACGCACCGCAACGCGCGGCCGCTGAGTTGGCGATATTTGATCGAAGCTGCCGTCGCTCTCCTGGCGACGGAGCCTCTCGATTACCGTCGGATTCATGGCGACCGACTCATCGCCGCTTGCGACGAGCTCCACAACGCTGCACGTTGACCGGATCGGCCACCAGCGCTGGGTTCGCCGATCGAGGCCGACGAAGAGACAGCGCGGGAAGATCTGGCGCCGCACCAGCGCGCGCCGGCGCACATGGCGGACGACGCGCCAATAGCGCGGCAGATCGACTCTGTAGCCCTGGCGCTCCAGATGCTCGACGGCTTTCGTCTCGGCATTGACATGAGTATGTGCCGCGTACCCCG
Organism: Alphaproteobacteria bacterium; assembly: GCA_030037055.1. Lineage (GTDB taxonomy): Bacteria > Pseudomonadota > Alphaproteobacteria > ATCC43930 > CGMCC-115725 > DAHUYF01. The sequence continues at coordinate 49 of JASHRZ010000634.1, read as the reverse complement.
CGATCATCGCGATGGCCTCCGGCCATTGCGGCGCGGCCGCGTCGTGATG
>JASHRZ010000633.1 GCA_030037055.1 Alphaproteobacteria bacterium | reverse complement strand
AAAAATATTATTATCCTGCGACGTTTTTCGTGGTGACAAATTACATCGGCGGCCGAGGCTTCCTTTCTCTGGACCAGTTGCGAGCAATGGCGAACGCCGGAATGAGCATAGGCAGCCATTCGCGTTCACATCCGCATCTTGGCGGAATCAAAGACCCTAACGTCCTGCGAGATGAAATATTTGGCAGTAAGAAAATTCTTGAGGCCGAACTTTCAGTTGCAATCAACGAATTTGCCTACCCCTACGGATCCTATAGTGACGCCGCTATTGCGATGGTGAAGCTTGCCGGATACAAAGCCGCCCGAGCATGTAATTTTGGCATTCTCCATTCAAACGCTGACGTCTATCGGTTGAGCGCGGTCACGGCACCCGGCGATTTGGCCATATTCGAAAGACTACTTTCTGCCCCAACAGCCGTCACCGGTGAGCCGGATCTCTGCACCTCACGCATTGGCATGGAGTCAGGAAATGATCGCGGGCCAAACCTCTGCGTGCGCTCGGGGACCGACGAGAACCGCGAGATGCTGCAGGCCCACACCGGTCTCTCCTGGATATTCGATCAGACGAGCGTAACCCGGCGGCATCGCTTCGATGCAAGGTGCGATTGATGACGGTGGCGCGACCGCGTCGCTGGTATTGACGACCGCCAGCAAAGGAAGCTTCATCGACGAGGGTCCGACGATCTTGTTCCGGATCTGCGAAGTTCCCGCGCAGAACCGGTTTTCGCGATAGAGCCACTCGAAGATCTCGTGAACCAGCCTTCCGGGAAGCGGAAACTCATCGAGCGCCCAGCGCTCGACACGAGCGTGGAGGGTCAACGCGTGCGGGTCGCCGATGCTCAGGCCGAGGTCGACAAGCCTCGACCACACGAAGGTCTCGGGCGTCGCCATCACGCTGAGCTCCGACAACAGCGAGCCGGGAACGATCTCGATCGCAAAGAGGGTGGGCGGCGCCATCGCCACGATGGCTTCCCGGAACCGGCAGCTGCCTGGCTCAAAGGAGAGGGGCGCCGACAGCAAAACGAGACCGCGGACGCTCGACGGATCCGACGCTGCGAAAAGCGCCGCCAATGTCCCGCCAAGAGAGTGCCCCATCAGAACGGGTTTGGCGCCGCCTGCTTGTTGCGTCACACTGGCGACGGCTTCGCCGATCGATCGGCCGGCATAGTTGTCGAGGCCGGCGTCCTGGTCGCCAGGGACGGGCGGCATCCACTCGAGAAGGTAGACGCGCAGTCCGCGCCGCAGACAATGGCGCACGGGGCTCACTTGATCAGCGAGGTCCCATATGTACGGCCTCTTGATCGGCGCGGCGACAATCAGCAGAGGCGGCCCGGATGACGCGCCCCCATAGGCGCGAACGCGCCAGCGTGCGCTCTGAGCGACGATCCGATAGCCGCATTCGGTCGGCCCAAATCCCAACCGCTCGAGCGCAGCGCCCTGGATTTGCCTCAGCGTATCGACAGGCGCCAACATAGAAATGCTTCCTGTCGCAGCCACTGGTGGAATCTTCGCTCGCGCGCCTTGAGCTAAGTCAATGCGCGAGGCCGCGCTCTACTAAAGTTAATAACGATGACGGGGTGGAGGCCGATGACAGAGACGACGGTCGAACCATATGCCGAGCTGTTTCCGCACGGCGCCGATGTCGGTGTGCGGGGCGTCGGCCCGACCTGTGCCTCCGCCTTCGAGCAGGCCGCGCTTGCACTGAGTTCCGCAGTCACCAACCCGGCCGGTATCGCCGCGCACGAAGCGGTCGAGGTGACGTGCGAGGCGCCTGACGCCGCTTATCTGTTGCTCGACTGGCTCAACGCCCTGATCTACGAGATGGCTGTGCGGCGGCTGGTTTTTGGCCGCTTCGCCGTGTCGATCCAGGGTAACCGCCTCCATGGCCGGGCCTGGGGGGAGCCGGTCGACCGCGCGCGCCATATGCCGGCGGTCGAGCCCAAAGGCGCGACATTGACAGCGCTCAAGGTCGCCGTTCGCGACGATGGCGCCTGGATAGCGCAATGCATCGTCGACGTCTGAGCAGACGGATACACCGATGGACCTTTTACGATTACACCGTATCTCAAATTTCGAATGGCGCCTCGATCCCGAGGGCGCAATGCGCGTGCCCGCCGTGCTTTACGGCGATGAAGGCCTGATCAGCGACATGGACGACAAGGTCCTCGAGCAGATCGGCAATGTCGCATGCCTCCCGGGGATCGTCGATTCGGCCTACACGATGCCCGACGCGCATTGGGGTTATGGGTTCCCGATCGGCGGCGTCGCCGCCTTCGACCCGGAAGAAGGCGGTGTGGTGTCGGCTGGCGGTGTCGGCTTCGACATCTCCTGCGGGGTGCGCGCCTTGTTGACCGGTCTCGAAAGCCGCGTTTTAGAGCCCTACAAAGAAGCATTGGCGGAGAGCCTGTTCCGCACCATCCCCGCCGGTGTCGGCAGCACCGGAAAGATCAGGCTCGACGAGACCGAAATGGAGCGCATGCTCAAAGGCGGCGCCCGCTGGGCGGTGGGTCAAGGCTACGGCCGCGCCGAGGACCTCGACCGGGTCGAGGAGCGAGGTTCCATGGCCGGCGCCCGTCCCGAGGCGGTGTCACATCGCGCCCGGGATCGCCAGCGCGAGGAGATGGGCACGCTCGGCTCGGGCAACCACTACCTCGAAGTGCAGGAAGTGACGGCGATCTCTGACGATGGCGTTGCCGCGTCCTTCGGCCTGGCGCTCGGCGACATTGTCGTCAGCATCCATTGCGGTTCCCGCGGGCTCGGCCACCAGATCGGCACCGAGTTCCTGCGTGAGATGGCTCTCGCAGCGCCCGCGCACGGCATCACGCTTCCCGATCTCGAACTCGCCTGCGCGCCAATTCGCTCCGAGATCGGCGAACGCTATCTCGGTGCGATGCGCGCGGGCATCAACTGCGCGCTCGCCAACCGCCAAATCCTGACCCATCTGACGCGCCGGGTCTTCGCAGATTTCTTTCCCGAAACTTCGCTTCCGGTGCTGTTTGATGTCTCGCACAACACCTGCAAGGAGGAAGAGCACGAAATTGCGGGCGAGCGCCGCCGCCTTTTCGTACACCGCAAAGGAGCGACGCGGGCCTTCGGCGCGGGGCATCCGGATCTGCCCGAGGCCTTCGCCGCTACGGGTCAGCCGGTGTTCATCGGCGGCAGCATGGGCACGCCGTCCGCGATCATGGTCGGACCGGCGTTGCGCCCGGAGCATGCCTTCGCCTCATCATGCCACGGCGCCGGGAGACGATTGAGCCGCCATCAGGCCTTGAAACAGTGGCGCGGCCGCCAAGTCGTGGACGAGCTCCGCGGGCGCGGCATCATCATCAAGAGCCCGTCGATGCGCGGGGTCGCTGAGGAGGCGCCCGGCGCCTAC
>JASHRZ010000632.1 GCA_030037055.1 Alphaproteobacteria bacterium | reverse complement strand
TGATGAAGATACGCGGCAGCCGCGAATATCCGCGCATCGGCGTTTCCTTCACGCGCCAGGACGACAACCGTCACGAGGAGGAGGCGTTCATCGCTCGCTGGGTAGGCGTCGTCGACGTCGTGCGCATGGGTATCGTCTTCGAGGACGGCAAATTCCCCGAGATGGCCGAGCCGCCCAAGCGCGTCGCCTGCCCGGTGATCTACAAGACCCTGCCGGTGCATCACGATGGCAGCGTGCGGCTGTGCTGCCTCGACGGCCTGCGCGCCACCGACATGGGCAACGTCTTCAAGGACGGCGTGCGCGCGGTGTGGCATGGCGAGGAATTCGCCAAGGCGCGCTACTACCACGAGACCGGACAGTGGGACAAAGTGCCGTTCTGCAAGCCCTGCAACGGCTGGGCGCAGTACGAGTACGAGGAGGAGGTGCGCGATGGGCTCCTCATCCGCCGTTCGCCCGAATACACCTACTACAACACGATCAAGCGCATCGGCAACTGGAAGGGCAATCTGCTCGGCGGCCACAAGCCGCCGCCGCCAGAGTTGCGCTCCGACGCCGCCTGACCCGGCCAGGCAGAGGCGATGGCTCGCGACATTCCGATCTCCGGCCTGCCTCTGCTCGTCTACAAGCTGCGTACTGGGGGCCTGCCGTGGCTGGCGAGGCGCCTGCGGCGGGAATGGGAGCTGCCGACCACCCGGCCGGGCCAGGCGCTCTACCGCGCGGCACGCGCGATGTGGCCAGGCCTGAGCGGAGAGGGACGCACCGTCGCAACCGCGGGCGAGGTGCTCTACGCATTCTACGATCTTGCCGTCGCGCCTATAACCTTCGATTGCCTCTGGTTCCTCGTCGGCGCCGATCTCGCGCGGCGGCGCGCCGGCCTTGCCTCAATCCACGCCGTAATCGTGCCGGGAAGCGAGGCGGGCGTGCGCGAGGAGGACCGGCAGTACGAGCAGGTCGTCGACGCCGTAGCACGGCGAGCGCGCATCGGCAGCATCCTTGTGCCGGCCTGCGCGCTGCTTCCCAGCATGGCCGGCGTGACACTAGCCGCCTCACGCGAGGCAGCAGCGCAGATGGCGGCGGGGGCGGCGGGGCGGGTCTATCCCGAGCGCTATGAGCCGGTGTTGCCGAGCTATCCCGACTCGAGCGGCCCCTTGCGCGCAGCACGGGAGGAGGGTGCGGCGATCGGCGTGCTGCGGGCCGGCGCATTCGAGCTTCGGGCCGTCGATCGCTGGCTCGCTGCGCGCGGTTGCAGCGGCAAGGTCGTGACTATCACCTTGCGGAGCTATGGCTACATGTCAGCGCGCAACAGTAATCTGCCCGCTTGGGTGGCCTTTGCACGCGGCCTCGACGGGGAACGCTACTCGCCGGTCATCGTGCCCGACACGGAGCAATGCTTCGACGGCATTCCGGCCGAACTTCGTGAATTTCCGGTCTGCGCCGAAGCGGCGGTCAATCTCGGCCTGCGCATGGCGCTCTATGAGCGCGCCTATGTAAATCTCGGCGTCAACAACGGGCCGATGGGTTTGTGCTGGCTTAACGACCGCACACGCTACATCACCTTCAAGATTCTGACCGATGCAGTGCCGCAATCGACGCCGGAATACATGCGCCATCTCGGCTACGAGATCGGCGAGCAGTTGCCGCAGGCGAAGCCGTGGCAAAGATTCGTTTGGGAAGATGACAAGCCCGACGTCATCGCCCGCGAATTCGCGGCGATGGCGGCGCTTCTCGAGGCTCACTCGGACGATAGACCTGTCGTGCCGATGCGAGCCTATATCGAGCGCACAAAGCCCCGGGATTGAAGCTCATACCTGGCTCGTCGCTGCAGCCGCGCCAGAAAGTTCTCGCCCAGCTGCCACCAGCTTGGGATGAGCAGCGACGCCGCGCGATCAGTAGACAAGCGGTTCCCGAGGGTCTCGGGAAAGGCCGCCAACAGATCGTAGGCGGCGTCAAGCATGCCATAGAGGTCCAGGACGACCGCCGTCTTGATAAGCTGATCGGCCGAAGGCGCGATGCCCGGCCCGACGGGAAAGCTATCGGCGGAATTTCGCTCGTGGACGAAGTCCCGGCATAGCAGCATGTTGAATGTCGACGGTCTCGAGATGCTGGCGAAGTGAGCGGATGGGTGACGGAGGTGCGCTGCCCGCTCGGTGAAGGGGCGGAGCGGCGTCCGCTCGAAGGCGAGGTCGAATAACAGCAGCCTGGCTGATAATAGTGGGCTGTAGCTTGCCCAAAAATGGGTCTGTGGCAGCGCCGGGCTCACGTTGAAATTAGTCTCGAGTTCGACGCCGAGGATCGTGCCCCGCGCCAACGTCGCTCGCGCCCCCTGCAAGATCTCGGGCTCGAAGCCTTCGCAGTCTATCTTGATGAAATCCGGTATTGGAACGGTGCCGTTGGCAACCAGCGTGTCGAGGCGGCTGATCGGAACGGTGCGACGCGAGAGGGTGTTTTGGACCTCAGGATCGAGCGCGTAGCGTGATTGATGGGCCTGCGGGTAAAGCGAACTGCTCTGGCTGACGCCTTGCACGTAGAGAGTTCGCTCGCCATCCTCGCCGCCGATCGCCTGCGCAAAGTAGCGGCGTCTCGGCCTGCCTTGTGCCGCGAGCGGGCGGATCGCCTCCTCCAATGCATCGAAGCCGTAGACGTC
>JASHRZ010000631.1 GCA_030037055.1 Alphaproteobacteria bacterium | reverse complement strand
CGCGTCTGGCCGAGCGCCGCCGCCAGCGCGCCGGCACCTTGTCCGGCGGCGAGCGCCAGATGCTGGCTCTGGGCCGGGCGCTGATGAGCGAGCCCAAGCTGCTGATGCTGGACGAGCCCTCGCTCGGGCTCGCGCCCGCCATCGTCGACACGCTCTACGACACTCTGCGCCGGCTTCAGGGCGAGGGACTTACCTTGCTGCTGGCCGAGCAATCGGTGCCGCTCGCGCTGGCGATCGCCGATTATGCCTATGTACTCCAGACCGGGCGCACCGTGCTCGAAGGCCCGGCCGCGGCGCTTGCCGACAACCCGCAGGTGCGACGAATCTACCTCGGCATTACCACTCCCTAACGGTCCCGGCACCGCGCCCGGCGATTTTCCAGGTGATAGTTAACGAGAAAATCTCTATCTTGTCGCTTCAAAATTGTAAGCGCCGAGGACATCGGCCGCGCGCCGGGAGGAGACATCTCGACAGGGCGCTACGCAGGTTGATGCGGGGAGCCCGGCTTTATGCAGGAGCAGACGAGCCTTTTTGCCGATTTCCGCGCGTTCTTCGAGCGCGCGCCCGGACTTTTTGTCGTGTTGGCGCCCGATTTGACCATCCTCGCCGTCAGCGACGCCTATGCCCGGGCGATGATGACGACGCGCGCCGGGCTGGTCGGCCGCGGCCTCTTCGACGTGCTGCCGAACGATCCCGCGGCCGAAGCGGCGAGCGCCCTGCGCCAGTCGCTGCAGCGCGTCTGCGAACAGAAGCGCCCGGACGCAGTGGCGGCGCAGAAATATGCGGCGCCGCGGCCGATCACCGCGGGCGGCGGCTTCGAGGAGCGGTATTGGCGCGCGCTCAATACGCCGGTGCTCGACGCCGAGGGTGAGCTGCGCTGGATCATCCACCATGTCGAGGACGTCACCGAGCTCGTGAGCTTGCGCGCCAATCTGGCGGCGCGCGACGCGCAGCTGCAGGACCAGCTGAGCACGACGGTGCAGCTCCGGGCGGCCCAGCATGCGCTGGCGCGCCGCATCGACGAGCTGACGAGCCGGCACGGCGAGAACGAGCAGCGTGCGGCGCAGCGCGCCGCCGAGAAGACGGCGGCGTTGAGCGCGCTCGCCGGCGGCCTTGCGCAGGACTTCAACAGCCTGCTCAACGTCGTCATCGGCAACCTCGACCTGCTGCGCCAGGGCGCGACGGGCGATGCCGGCACGACCGAGCTGCTCGACGAGGCGATGGCGGCAGCCTTGCGCGGCGTCGATCTGGCACAGCAGCTGCTGGCCTTCGCGCGGCGCCGGGAGCTGCAGCCGGCGCGGCTCGATATCAACGAGCTGGTCTCCGGCCTGGCCAAGCGGCTGGGACGCGAACTCGGCGGGACGATCGAGGTCTCGCTCGACCTCGCGCCTGAGCTCTGGCCGGTCATCGCGGATCCCGCGCAGCTCGAATCCTCCATCGCCAGCCTTGCCGCCGATGCGCGCGCGGCGATGAGCGCAGGCGGCCGGCTGGTCATCGGCACGCGCAACAGGCATCTCGACGCCGATTACATCGGCGAGAATCCCGAGGTGAAGGCCGGCGACTACGTTATCATCGAGGTGAGCGACACCGGCAGCGGCATGTCGCAGGCAGTGGCGAGCCGCGTCTTCGAGCCGTTCTTCACCGCCAAGGAGCGCCGTCGCGGCGGCCTCGGCCTCAGCATGGTGCAAGGCTTCCTCGCGCAATCCGGCGGTCACGTTGAGATCGCCAGCGACGTCGGCATCGGCACCACCGTGCGCGTCTATCTGCCGCGCTTGGCCACAACGGCGAAGAAAGCCGAAGCGGTTCCAGCCGTGAGCGCGACCAAAGGAGGCAACGAAACGGTGCTGGTGGTGGAGGATGACGCGGTGATGCGCCGCATCGTCCGCCGGCAGCTCTACGAACTCGGCTATCGCGTGCTCGAGGCCGAGCATGCGATGACGGCGCTGCGCGTGCTCGAGACGGAGAAAGTCGACCTGCTCTTCACTGACATCGTCACCCCGGGCAGCATCGATGGTATGGCCCTGGCGCGCACCGCCGCCGCACGCTGGCCGGCGCTTAGGATCCTGCTCACCTCGGGCTTTCTGCAGACGCGGATCGATGAACGACAGCTCAACGGCTTCCGATTCCTCGCCAAGCCTTATCGGCGCGAGGATCTCGCACGTACCTTACGCGAGATGCTGAGCGTTACCGGTGCCACGCCGCCGATGCCGCTCTCCGCCGCCGAGCGGCCACAGGTGAGCCCAAGCGGCTGAGAGCCGAGCCGCGCGCGACTTTTCAATCCGTCCCGAGAATCGCTATGAACGGCCAGACCGCGCCGGCCGCGATGCCGATTCGCGCCACCGAACCGAGGGACATCCCATGATCGTCTATGGCAGCAGCCTGTCGCCTTTCGTACGCAAGACGCTCACCTTCATCAACGAGAAAGGGCTCGCTGCCGAGCATAAGCCGGAGCAGCCGCAATCCACCCTGCCGGAGTTCCGCGCCTGCAGCCCGCTCGGCAAGATCCCGGGCTTTGCCGACGGCGATTACCGGCTCGCCGACAGCTCTGCCATTTGCCACTACCTCGAGCGCAAATATCCGGCGCCGGCGCTGTTTCCGGCGAGCGCCGAAGATGTCGGCCGCATGATCTGGTTCGAAGAATTCAGCGATACCGTGCTGATCGCGGCGGCGGGCAAAGTATTCTTTCAGCTCAACGTGAGGCCGATGGTGCTGAAGGAGCAGCCGGATATGGAGGTGGTCGACCGGGCGCTCACCAAGGAGCTGCCGCCACTCTTCGATTATCTCGAGCGGCAGATTGCCGGACCGTTCCTGGTCGCCAACCAGCTTACGCTCGCCGACATCGCCATCCACTGTCCTTTCGTCAATCTGAAGCTCGCCGGGCATCCGCTCGATGCGCAGCGCTGGCCGAAGCTCGGCGGCTACGTAGCCGGCCTGCTGCAGCGCCCCACCTTCAAGGTCAGGGATCCGAAGGCAGCGCCACAATGACGCTCTTGCGACGGCGTGCGCCCGGTGCGCTCGCCTTCATCGGCGGGCGCGCTCGGGCCGCACCATAGACCGGAGAGGGATGTAGCGCTGATGGCGCCGGCACGATGGACCCGTGCCTGGCTCGGCCGCCGCGGCGCCGAGCCTCGCCTCAGCATGAGAACGACCATGGCCGTGCTGCTCGCCTTTGCGCCGGCGGAGCCATTCGGCCTCGCCCAGGGTCCTTGGGCGGTGCTGACCGCCGTCATTGTCGTTCAGGCCAGCGTCCGCGGCTCGCTGAAAGCCGGTATCGACCGCTTCGCCGGCAATGCTCTGCGGTGCGGCCTATGGCGCGCTCGTCGGGCTGCTGGTGCCGCATGTCGAGCCGGTCGCGCGCGGCGTCGCGCTGGCCGTGGCGATGGCGCCGCTGGCACTGCTGGTGGCGCTCAAGGCGAGTTTCCGCGTCCGCGGTCATCGTCGTGCTGGGCGGCGCCAGCCCGCAGGACGGGCCGCTCGCCTCGGCGATCGGCCGCGTGGCGGAGATCGGCCTCGGTTGCGTGGTCGGGCTCGGCGTCTTGCTCCTCGTGCTGCCGGCGCGAGCGCACGGGCTCGTCGACGGCCCGCCGCACCCTCGCTCCGCCCGCCGATCTGATGGCGGCGCTGTCGCTCGGCGCTTCGGACGCCGCGGCCCGTTCCGACGTCGCGCGGCTCAATGATCGGCTGCGCCGCCTTGCGCAAGCTCGATGCCGTCGGCAAGGAAGCCGAACACGAGCGCCGGAGCCCTCCCGCCGGGGCGCCCGATCCGGAGCCGCTCCCGCAGCTTGCGCCGTCCGCGCGGCAATCTCATGATCATCGCCCGCGCCGCGTTTGCGCCGATGGCGGAAGCCTGCCGCAAGCTGCTCAAGCCGCCGCTGGCGGAGATCATCGCGGCGACAGGCCGTTTTCTGCGTGCCACCGGCGAAGCCCTTGCCGCCGCGCGCGCCGCCAACGCCGACGGCGGTGTTCGGCGCGCTCGACGGCTAGACGGGGCGGCGATGGCCGAGCTGCGCCGTCTGCAGCTGACGCAAGCCTTGCCGGGCGAAGAGGCCGGGCGCATCTTCGCTCTGGGTTTCGCGTTCGACCAATTGCGCGGCGACTTGCACGACCTGACGAGCCGTGCCGGCGGACTCGCCGAGGGCGGCGGACCCGAAGAGAGAGGCACTTAGCGCCGGAGAGAGCACGTTCATGTTCGGAGCGCCGCCCGTCATCGAGACCACGATCTTCGCCCGCGTCCCGGACATGCTTTCCCGCGCCGGCGGCAGATCGCCTTGGGTCGACGCCCTGCGCGAGGGCGCGCCAACGCCCTCCTTCCTTGAAGGCCCGTCCTTCGACCGCGAGGGCAATCTCTGGGTGACCGACATCCCCTGGGGGCGGCTCTTCAGGATCACGCCCGACGGCACGCTGTCGCTCGCGCTCGAATATGACGGCGAGCCCAACGGGCTCAAATTCCACAGGGACGGCCGCGCCTTCATCACCGACCACAAGCACGGCATCATGGCGTTCGACCCCCGGAGCGGCAAGATCACGCCATGCCTGGAACGGGCGCGGTTCGAGCGTTTCAAGGGCGTCAACGATCTCGTCTTTGCCGCCAACGGCGATCTCTACTTCACCGACCAGGGCATGACCGGGCTGCACGATCCGACGGGCCGGGTCTGGCGGCTCAGGCCCGACGGCAGGCTCGACTGCCTGCTCGAAACCGTGCCCAGCCCCAACGGCCTTGCCCTCAATCGGCCGGAGACCATCCTCTATCTCTGCGTTACCCGCAACAACGCCGTCTGGCGCGTGCCGCTGCTCAAGGAGGGCGGCGTCGGACGGGTCGGCATCTTCATCCAGATGTCGGGTGGCACCGGCCCCGACGGCATGGCGATGGACGAGCAGGACAACCTTGCGGTCTGCCATGTCGGCTTGGGCACGGTCTGGCTCTTCAGCCCTATCGGCGAACCGCTCTATCGCATCAAATCCTGCGCCGGGCTCGGCACCACCAACTGCGCCTATGGCGGCAAGGATGGGAGGTCGCTGTTCATCACGGAGTCCTCGAGCGGCAGGGTGCTGCGCGCCGAGCTGCCGGTCGCGGGACGGCCGATGTTTTCACATCAGTGACACGAGATGTCGGCTCTGGCGTTGCGGCGCACGATTGGCGATAGTAAGCGTGTGATCAGCAAACGGGGATAGCGATGGCCAAGAAGCCCGACTGGGAAATCCCGCTCCTGGCGCAGCCCAAGCCCGAGGAGTTCGATTTCGATCTCGACCGTGCGCTGCAGTCGGTGGTGGGGCTGCAGGCGCACATACCCGAGGACGCCTTCACCGCCCAGACGCTTGGCACCGAGCGCTCCGGCAGCGGCGTGCTGATCCGCGACAGCGGCCTTGTCCTCACCATCGGCTATCTCATCACCGAGGCCGAGAGCGTCTGGCTCAGCACCGCCGACGGCCGCGCCACGCCCGGCCATGCCCTCGCCTACGACCAGGAGACGGGCTTCGGCCTCGTCCAGGCGCTGGGCCGGCTCGGCCTGCCGGCGCTCGAGCTCGGGCGCTCGAGCGACATCGAGCCCGGCGATCCCGTCATCGTCGCGGGCGGCGGCCGGCGCCAGTCCGTGCGCGCCAGCATCATCGGCAAGCAGGAATTCGCCGGCTATTGGGAGTATCTGCTCCCCGATGCGATCTTCACTGCGCCGGCCCATCCCTTCTGGGGCGGCACCGGCCTCATCAGCCGGGACGGCAAGCTGCTCGGCATCGGCTCGTTGATGGTGCAGCAGATGACCGAGCGCAACAGCGTGCGCGACATCAACATGATTGTGCCGATCGACCGCCTCAAGCCGATCCTGCACGACCTCATCACCTACGGCCGGCAGAACAAGCCGGCGCGGCCATGGCTCGGCGTCTTCTCGGCGGAGCGCGACGGACGGGTGGTCGTCGCCGATGTCAGCCCGCGCGGCCCCGCCGCCGCAGCCGGCCTCAGGGAAGGCGACGTGCTCTGGGCGGTGCGCGACGAAAGCGTCACCAGCCTCGCCGATTTCTATCGCAAGGTCTGGGCGAGCGGGCCGGCCGGCACGGAGATACCGATCGAGGTGGTGCGCGAGGGCCGCACCGTCTGGGTGCGGGTCAAATCCGCCGACCGCGCCTCCTTCCTCAAGAGACCGCGGCTGCAATAGCGCGTTCGCCTCAGCCCAGCTGCGCCGCAACCGGCGCGTCGGCAGCCTCGGCGAAGGCGGAGGCCGCGCCGGCATGGTCGAGCCCGTGCCTGTCGGAGCACGCATTGCCCGAAGCGCCGCGCTCCGCCTAGGATCGGCGCCCATGACCCGCATTGCCAAGATCCGCACCCGCGCCGTCGCCGTGCCGCTCGCGGCGACAACCGCCTTCGCGACCCGCTCGGTGAGCGAGCGGCATTACGCTCTTGTCGAGATCGAAGGCAATGACGGCGTCAAAGGCATCGGCTTCTGCTATGCCGGCCATGCCGGCGGCACGCTTGTCACCAAGGCGGTGCACAGCCTCTTGGCGCGCAAGCTCCTCGGGCAGGACGCCCATCGCGTCGAAGGGATGTGGGAGGACATGTACCAGGAGGCGCTGCTCGCCGGCCGGCTCGGCGTGGTGCTGCGCGCCATCAGCGCGCTCGATATCGCGCTCTGGGACCGGAACGCGCGCGCGGCGGGCCTGCCGCTCTACAAATATCTCGGCGCCGCGGTCACCGATCGCGTGCCGGCCTATGCCAGCGGCGGCTACTACCTCGAAGGCAAGACGCCGGAGATGCTGGGCGAGGAGGTGGCGGGTTATGTCCG
>JASHRZ010000630.1 GCA_030037055.1 Alphaproteobacteria bacterium | reverse complement strand
CGATGCCGCCGAGCGGGTCAAGCTGTTGGGCTGGCTGCGGCGCATTCTCGACGCGCGCGAGCAGGAGCGCCAATCTTGGCAAATGCAGCTCCGCGGGCTCGCAGCGCAACTTGCCGAGGCGCAGGCGGCGGCCGAGCGCACCGGCCAGCAGCAGGAGCGGCTCATCGTCGATCTCAAGCTCATGCACGAGCATCAGCGGTCGATCTGGGAACTCGAGCGGCGACGGCTCGAGATCACGATCGAGGGTCTCGAACGGGCGCGGCGGAAGACGTTGCTCGTCCGCGCCGCGCGCCTGGCGCGCCCGGCGCTGGCGGTGGGCCTGCTGCTGGCCTCGCTGACGGCGGTGGCGCTCTCCGCCGACAGCGCCGCAGTCGGAGGCCGCGCGCGGCTCCATATCGACGACACCGGCCGGGCCACGATCATCGTGCTCGGAAGCGAGCCAGCCAGCTTCCCCTCGCCCTGAGAAGGCTTCAACCGCGTCACAGCGGTGCTTATCCGGCGCCCCTCGAAAGGATGACTGGAAGGCCGCCAATTTGGCGCTAGTTTCGAAGCACGCGAGAGAGCGGCGAAGGCCGCGCGGCTGCTGCGCGAGGTCGCCGCCGCGTTGCGCAAGCTGGCGCGCAAGCAGATGAGTGAGGATGAGCCGAAGCTCGCGGGGAAAGGCGCGTCGGTCCGCTGACGATTCCGTCCGAACGGAACACGCTCTAATCAGTAGTTGCCGTGACAAAGTGGCTCGTGCGCCGGCCAATTCCTGAGTCGCTGTTATCGGGCAGACCTTGGAACCTGCATCAAGCGCGAGCTCGGCCCTGTTTTTGTCGAGTCGTGTCAGCGCGTTGGACCGCGTGTCATGGGAAATCCAAAGACACCGCCAGGTTGCGAATTCTCGGAGAAACTGAGTCCTACCGGTTCCTGCGACGTCCTCAACGCGATCTCAGGTAGCTTCGATCTAATCCGCGGGCTTCTGGAATTTCCGCACGAAATTGTCGGCCTCGCCGATCGCGGCGTAGATCGCGCTGTCCTGCTCGCCCAGCGCAAAGCTCGGCGGCAGGTCCAGACGCCTTTGGGCCAGTCCTTGGTATCCCGGGGATTGGCGTTGATGTCCGAGGCGGCAATGAAACGCAGCCCGGCTTGCTCGGCAAGCATAACGGCATAGTCCTGCCGGACGAGCCGGTGGCCGCCTTGGGATCCTGCGGCAGGTCGGCGCGCGCACGGTCGTCCTCGATGCCGAGCACGCCGCCGGGCTTCAAGGCGAGGGCGAAGGCGGCGAGCGCCGCGTCGGCATAGCCGCCCGCCATCCAATTGTGCAGGTAAGGGAAGGTCAGGATGAGGTCGACCGAGCCGGCGGGCGCGATGTCGCGGTGATCGCGGCCGAATTCGGTGAGGATGAGCTTGCCGTAGAGCGCGGGATAGGCCGCGAGCTTCTGCCTGAGCGCCGCGGCGTTCTCGCCGCCTGCTTGCGGCATGGCAAGGTAGTAGCGGCCGCGGTCACGCAGACAAGGCGCGAGGATCTCCGTCCAATAGCCGCCGGGCCAGATCTCGACCACCGTCGCCTCCGGCCGGATGCCGAAGAAGGCGAGCTCTTGCAGCCGATGGCGCGCAGCGTCGCGCGCGAGAAAGGCGGAGCTGCGCTGCGGCCCGGCGAGCGCCTGCGCCAGCGCCGGATCGGGCGGCGCATCGGCCGCCGCCGGCGAGACGCGGCGCTGACCGCCAGCACGAGAAGCCAGAACCGCCGCACGTCGCTCAACCCACCCGCTTCGCCACCGACGGCAGCACGTAATCGCGATAGCGCTCGCGCAAGGTGAGCTTGTGCACCTTGCCGGTGGCGGTCATGGGGAATTTGTCGACGAACTCGACCGCATCGGGCAGCCACCAGCTCGCCACCCGCGGGCGCAGGTGGTCAAGCAGCGCCGCAGCGGTGACCGATGCGCCTTCCTTGCGCACGATCAGCAGCAGGGGACGCTCCTGCCAGGTCGGATGCGGCACGGCGATGACCGCCGCCTGCAACACTTCGGGATGGGAGAGGGCGGCGTCCTCGAGCTGGACCGAGCTTATCCACTCGCCGCCGGATTTGATCACGTCCTTGGAGCGGTCGGTAAGGAGCACGTGGCCCTCGGGATCGATCACCGCCATGTCGCCGGTCTTGAGCCAGCCCTCCTCGTCGAGCGCGCTGGCGCTCTCGTCCTTGAAATAGCCCGAGGCGATCCACGGGCCCTTGACGCGGAGATGGCCGAAGGTCTTGCCGTCATGCGGCAGCTCGCGCCCCAGATCATCGACGATGCGCGTCTTGACGCCGAAGATGCCACGGCCGGATTTCATGCGGTAGTCGAGCCGCTCTTCGAAGGGCAGGTCGCCATAGCCGGGCCGTAGCGAGCAGCTCGTCGCCATCAGCGCCTCGGTCATGCCCCAGGCCTGCATGGTCTCGACGCCGTAGTCCTGCTCGAGCTTGGCGATGAGCGCGCGCGGCGGCGCCGAGCCGCTCGACAGCGTCGAGCGAAGGGTCGAGAATTTCTTGCTGTTGCGCTCCATCCAATCGGTGAGGATAAGCCAGAAGGTCGGCACCCCGGCGGTCAAGGTCACCTTCTCGCTCTCGAAGAGCTCATAGAGCTTGTCGGGCTCGTAATTGCGCCCGGGCAGCACCAGCTTGGCGCCGACATAGCAGCAGAGAAAGGGCATGTTCCAGGCATTGCCGTGGAACATTGGCGCCATCGGCATCATCACTTCGAGCGCGCCGTGGCGGTGGCCGGGCAGGAAGTCGAAGGACGCCGCCAGCATCGTCTGCAGCACCGTGGCGCGATGCGTATAGACGACACCCTTGGGATTGCCGGTGGTGCCCGAGGTGTAGCAGATGGTCGAGGCGTCGCGCTCGTCGAGCGCGGGCCAATCATACGCGCCATTTTCCGCGGCGAGCAACCTCTCCTCGCACATCACCCCGGGCAGACGTGTCTGAGGCATGCGCGCCGCTTCGGCCATGACGACATAGTGGCGCACGCCAGGGAGCTTCGGCGCGATCGCCTCCAGCACCGGCAGCGTCGCCGCATCGCAGAAGATGACGGCATCCTCGGCGTGGTTGATGATGTAAACGAGCTGATCGGGAAAGAGGCGCGGGTTCACCGTATGCAGCACCGCCCCCATGCCGGTGACGCCATAGAACATCTCGAAATGGCGATGGGTGTTCCAGGCGAGCGAGGCGACGCGCTCGCCCGGCTTGACGCCCAGCCGGAGCAGCGCCTGGGCCAGCTGCTTGGTGCGGCGCTGCGCCTCGGCATAGGTGTAGCGGTGGAGATCGCCTTCGATCGTGCGCGCAACGAT
>JASHRZ010000629.1 GCA_030037055.1 Alphaproteobacteria bacterium | reverse complement strand
GGGTGGCGGGGACGGGACTGCGCGTGCTGGCGCCCCATCTGTGCCGCGCCGCCCGAATGAGCCTCCGGCCCGAGCTCTTCTGATGCGTCGGTGAGGGCGGCGAACAAGGCTTGAGCTTGCCGTTGTCGGGAGGCCCGAAAGCCATGCCTGGCTTCGGGCCTTGTCCCACCTATTCCTCAAGCGATCGAGGGCAAGATGCAGGACGATCCCAACCGCAGAGTGGAGGGATAGCGGGAGCCGGTGGACAGCGCGCGCGTCATTGGCGATTCCATCCGGCAGGCCTTCCTCACCCATATGGCGAGCAGCAGCGGCCATTCGTCGTGCCGTGGCAGCGCGACGGCCGGTCGAGTGCCCGGGGGCCAAGAAGCGCTGACCGCCGGTATGAGCCGCGGCGCTGCGGCCGCTTCTGCCGTCGCGGCGCCCGCTCCGTGACAGCGTAGTCCATCGAGGCAAGCCGGTCAGTTTTGCATCCGCTCGGGCCGAGAATCAACGCGCAGCTCATCGGCATCCGCGCGGATCTCGCGGCGCATGCGGCCGTTGCGCCGAGCGCTCTGGACCGCAGCGCACGGCTGCGCTATGCGCCGCGGGGACAAGCAAGGAACCTGCTCCCGTGACCAGCGCCAGCGCGTTCGTCGCCTTCCACGTTACCGTCTGCGGCGTTGCCGAGCTGTCCGGCCACACCGCCGTCGGCGTGACCCATGTGCTCTCCATCCTCGATCCAGGCTTTCCCGATCCCGATGCCTTCGGCGCTTTCGGCGAGCATGAGCGCCTGGATCTGCGCTTTCACGACATCACCGACGAGCGGCCGGGCATGCGGCTGGCGCAGCACGAGGACGTGGCGGCGCTGTTGCAGTTCGGCCGCGACGTCGCGACCACGCCCAGGGCGCACCTCCTCGTCCATTGCCATATGGGTATCTCGCGCTCGACCGCGGCGATGGCGCTGATCCTGGCGCAGGCGCGGCCCGACCGTCCGGCGCAGGAGGCGCTTGCCGAGGTGCGGCGCATCCGCGCGCAGGTCTGGCCCAATCTGCGGGTCATCGAGCTCGGCGACGAGTTGCTCGGCCGCAATGGCGAGATTGTCGCCGCCGCCGTCGCGCGCTACCGCCACGTCGTCGAGCGCCGGCCGGAGATCGGCAAGATGATGACCGAGATGGGACGCGGCCGCGAGGTGCAGGCGGCGATGGGCCCGCCGGCCTAAGGCGCATCGCGCCGCCAGCGGCTCCGCCTCGGGCCAAACGCGGCCGGGCGCGACCCTCCACCGGCGCTCAGGACTCCAGGATCGCCACGGCGCGCGTCCAGCCGGCCGAGGCGCCGCGGATCTTCACGGGAAAGCAGCTGATGGTGAAGCCGTCGGCCGGCAGCGCCTCGAGATTGTGCAGCTTCTCGAGATGGCAATAACCGATCTCGCGGCCGGCCTTGTGGCCCTCCCAGATCAGCGAGGCGTCGCCGCTGGCGCGGTATTTGTCCTTGGTGTGCACGAAGGGCGCGTCCCAGCTCCAGGCGTCGGTGCCAGTGAGACGCACACCGCGCTCCAGCAGATAGAGCGTCGCCTCGCGGCCCATGCCGCAGCCGGCGGCGACGTAGTCGGGCTTGCCGTAGGCCGAGCCGGCGCGCGTGTTGATGACGACGATCTCGAGCGGCCGCAGGCGGTGGCCGATACGGCGCAGCTCCTGCTCGACCTCGGCGGCGGTGACGACATGGCCGTCCGGCAAATGGCGAAAGTCGAGCTTGAGGCCGGGCTGCAGGCACCAGTCGAGCGGCACCTCGTCGATGGTGAGGGCGCGCTCGCCGCGGTTCATGGTGGAGTGGAAATGATAGGGCGCGTCGAGATGCGTACCGTTATGCGTCATGAGCCGGATCCACTCGATCGCCCAACCCTCGCCCTCGGGGAGGTCCTGCTCCTTGAGGCCGGGAAAGAACTTCACGACATCGGCGGCCGTGTTCTTATGCGTGAGGTATTCGATCCGCGGCCCGTAGCCCGGCGGATCGGAGGCGACCTCGTTCTCGAGAGGCATGGAGATGTCGATCAACCGGCGTGCCATGTCGACTCCTCCTGCTGTCGGCGCCTATCATACCGCCGAGGCCGCCGCAGCGAAATCCGCCAGTGCCGCGGTGAGCGTGCCGGTCGCCTCGAAGTCGACGCGCGGATGACGGAACGGCAGCCAGTGGAAGCGCTCGCGGAACAGTGTGCCGGCGTGCGGCGGCGCGGCGTAGTCGTGGCGCGGCAGGGGGCGCAGGCTTTCGACTGCAGTACCGATATGAGCGAGGTTGGCGCGCTCGGAGCGGTAGATCGCCAGCAGGCCGCGCTTGGCGGCGGCCTCCCGCGCGCTGAGACAGAGCAGCGTCTCCGCTCCGGTCTCGCGCGGGAAGCGTTGGGAGCGCACGGCGGAGCCCGCGTAATTATATTCGGCATACTCCGTTACCGGCACGCGGTCGGCGATGCGCGCGGCGAGGAAGTTCGCGACGTCGTGATCCTGATGGCCGCCTTCCCAAGCGGAGACCCAGACCGAATCCGCCGCTGAGCGCTGCAGCGCTGCGGCGATCTCGCCGAGCGCCGCGCCGAGTTCGGCTTTGAGCGTGCGCGCCGGCCGCGCCGCGAAATGCAGCGGCTCGATGCCGAGCGCGGCCGCCGCGCGCAGGGCTTCCTCGCGCCGGCGGGCCACCCGCTCGCCATAGCAGCGCCGCTGCCGGCGCCACAGCGCCTCGGCGGGCGCCACGCCGGTGGTGAGATAGAGGCCGAAGACGACAGCGCCGGCCGCTCTGGCGCGGCCGATGGCGGCGGCGCATCCTGCCACCTCATCGTCGGGATGGGGGATGAGCACGAGAATGCGCCGCGCGTTCATGCAGCGGCGCTGGTCCCGTCCTGCCGCCGTATGCCTGCTGCTTCCTGCCAGCGCGGCAGCAAGTCCTCGCCGAGCACCTTCCCCCAGGACGGCACCGCGCGCTCGGCAAACCGCCGCGCCGCGCGGCCCATGCGCCGCCGGCGCTCGCCGTCGGTAGCGAGCATGGCGGCCGCCGCGCACCACGGCTCGCTATCGCCGCCCGGCAGGATCAGCCCGGTCTCGCCATCGGCGATGACGCGCCCCATGCCGCCGTCGCGCGTGACCAGCGCCGGCAGGCCCGAGGCCAGCGCCTCGAGCACGACATTCGCGGCTTCCTCGATGCGCGAGGGGAAGGCCAAGAGATCGGCCGAGGCGTAAAGCCGGGCGAGGTCTTCGGCCTCGACGCTGCCGGGGCAGGTGGCGCGCGGGCCGAGGCGCTCGAGGATGGCGGCGCGGTCGTCGCCCTCGCCGGCGCAGAGGAGTTGCGCATCGATGCCGGCGGCGACGAGCGCCGCCATCGCCTCGGCGAGAAGGAGCACGTTCTTGCCACGGTTCAGCCGGCCGGCGCAGATGACGACGAAACGCTCCGGCGGGATGCCGTAAGCCCGCTCGAGCCAGGCGCGGTCGCGCTTTGCCGGGTTGAACAGGCCGTGATCGATGCCGCGCCGCAACAGCCCGGCGCGGCCGCCGAGCAGCGCCTGCGCCGATTCGAGCCGGTCGGGACGCGAGACCAGCGCGAAGGCGCAGCGGCGCTGATAGGCGGAGAGCTGACGCAGCATGCGCGCCTCGACCCGCTCGGCCAGGCGCAGGCGCTCGAGCAGCAGCCGCCCCGCTACGCCGCCCCCGAGCAGCCTTTCGATGGTCTGCGCCGTGAAAAGGCGGGCGTATTCGGGCGTGTTGGTATGCACGGAGTTGACGATTGGGATATGATGGCGCGCGCCGAAGCGCAGCGCTGTGCGGGCATAGGCGAAATAGGCATCGGTGGTGTGGATCACGTTGTAGCGCGCCAGCATCCGCTCCAGCCGC
>JASHRZ010000628.1 GCA_030037055.1 Alphaproteobacteria bacterium | reverse complement strand
GCCGCAGGGCTATGTCTGGCTCGCGGCGCTGCCGCGCACGCCGAGCGGCAAGCTCGACCGGCGCGCGCTGCCGGAGCCGGTGTGGCGCGAGGCGGAGGGGTTCGAGGCGCCGCAAGGCGCGGTGGAGGAGCTGCTGGCGGCGCTGTGGGCCGAGCTGCTCGGGCTCGCGCGCATCGGCCGGCACGACAACTTCTTCGATCTCGGCGGCCATTCGCTGCTGGCGGTGCAGTTCGTCCACCGCTGCCGGCAGCTGCCGGGCATCACGGTTTCGCTCCGCAGCCTGTTTGAGCATCCGAGCCTGGCGCAGCTGGCGCGGCATGCGGCGCGACCCCACGACCGACGCGGCTTCTCTCATCTCGTGCCCCTGCAGCGAAGCCATCGCCAACCGGCCCTGTTCTGCCTCCATCCCGCCGGCGGTGCGGTGTTCTGTTACCTCCCGCTTGCCGCGGCGCTCGGACACCGTCAGACGGTCTACGGCCTGCAGGCCACGGGCCTCGAGCCGGGCGAGGCAACAGCCCGCTCGGTCGAGCAGATGGCCGCCGATTACCTCAGCGAGATCCGCACGGTCCAGCCGACCGGCCCCTACCACCTGCTGGGATGGTCGTTCGGCGGCCTCGTCGCTTACGAAATGGCCTGCCGGCTCGAGGCGGATGGCGAGGAAGTCGCCCTTCTTGCCCTGCTCGACACGCCGCTGCACCAGCCGGAAGGCAACGGCGCCGAGATCACTGACGCCAGCATCATCGAAACCCTGATCGACGTCCTCGGCCTTGGGAAGATCATTCCCAGCGCCGCGCAAACGATCATCGATCTCGACAGCTTCGTTGCCGCCGCCCGCCGCAGCGGCGTCTGGCCCGGCGACTTCTCGACCGTGCAGGCGGCCAGGATCCTCGAGCTGTTCAAGCTCCATGTCGACCAAGGCGCACGCTATCTCCCGGGTCGCTACCGCGGCTCACTCCTGCTCTTCAGAGCAATGGAGACGCCCGGCGACAACGACCGCTACTTCGACTGGTCGGTCAAGGTGGAGGGCGAGATCGGCGTTGTCCCCCTCTCCTGCACGCACAACCGCGTACCGCTTGAGCCCAACGCCAGCGCCATTGCGCGCGCGCTGCGGCCGCGGCTGAGCGCGGCGCGGCGCTTCGCGCAGCCGGAGCGCCCATCGAAGCGATGAGCCGCCGGGCGCCGCCTCAGACGACCATGTGCCCGAATTCCATCTTGAAGCGATGGTCGGCGACGTCGAAATAGCGGTCGTCATGGGTGACACAAATGACGACCTTCCCCTTGGCTTTGAGGTCGGGAAGAATCTCTTCGTAGAATTTGCGGCGGAAGGATGGATCCTGATCGGCGGCCCATTCGTCGAAGATGACGACGGGCTTGTCCTCGAGCAGCGTCACGATCAATGCCAGGCGCTTGCGCTGGCCGGTCGAGAGGTTGATGGTGGTGAAAGCGTCGCCGCGAATCGCCGTCTTCTGGTCGATCTGCATGTAACGCAGCAGCTCGGCGATCCGCTCCGGATCCTGCTCGCCCAGCCCGTACAAGCGGCGAAACAGATGGAAGTCGGAGAAGATGATCGAGATCTGGTCGCGGATCCACGCTTCCGTCGCCGGCAGGAAGGGCGTGCCGCCGAGCAGGACACGGCCGCTGTCGGGTCGATACAAGCCGGCCATCAGCTTCATCAAGGTGGTCTTGCCGGAGCCGTTGCCGCCGGTGATGAAGACGATTTCCCCGGGCCGCGCGACGAAATCGATCGGCCCGACGGTGAACCCCTCGCCGCCGGCGTTTTCCGCATAAGTGAAGGTCGCCCCTTCCAGGCGCAGCTCCGGCCGGACCGCCGGAGGCCGCGTCTCGGCGATCGCGGCGGCTGGCGGCGGCACCGCGCCCTTGAGCTGCTCGTCAAGCGCGAGCAGGCGTTCCATTGACGAGTTCGCCGTGGCAAGCGCTGGGATTGCCTGCACGATCATCGAGATCGGGCCGATGAGGAACAGGATCGCCGTGGTGATCTTCACGAGATCGCTGGAGGCGACGGTGCTGAAGGCGGGCACGGCGAACACAACGGTGGCCAGCAGCAGATAGAAGGTCGACTGGGCGAAGACGAACTCGCCGGCCGAGCTCCGCGCCGTCTCCTGCTTCAGGCTGGTGGCTTCCGCCGAGAGATGCTCGATGGCCTGCGCCAGCGCCGTGCCGCGCGCCCGGCTCATCTTCACTTCCTTGAAGCCGCTGAGCAGATCGTCGAGGCCCTCGAACACTTCGGCATCCTGCGCCGCCGTCTGCCGCAGGCGCTGCCGCAGCCGCTCAGAGCGTCGCAGGAAGATCGATATGGCGAAGAACGCCGCCATCGCCGTCAGCACCAGCGCGGTCAGCGAGAGATACGCTACGTATCCCGTCACGAACAGCAGCAGCAGACTCGCCTGCCCCGCCGCGACGAAGCTAGGCGCCAGATTCGAGATGGCGACCGGCTCCTTGGCGATGGTGGTGAGGACGTCTGACGGCACCAGCTGCTCGATCCGCGCGAGATCGGTATGCCGCACCTTCTCGATCAGGCGGATGCGGAGGTCGTTGACGATGCGCTCGATCTCGCACATCGCCACCGACATGACATAACGCTGGGTGATGATATAGACGGCGAGGCACAGGCAGAACATGACGAGGAGGTGCAGGTCCGGCCCGTCCTGCCCGGCGCGTTGCGCTGCCGAGTTGATCGTGCTGAGGATGAGCGCGTTGGTGCCGCCGGCGAGGCACATCATGAACGCCATGCGCGGCGGCGGAATCGAATTCTCCTTGCGGAGCACGCTCAGAATCAGCACGGCGAGCGACCCTGACGCTGGCCGGTCACGGGCGGCATGTTACGACGCCGGCGAGGACGGCCGTTGGCGGTCCCGCTGACGGCGCTCGGACGTGCGCGTCAGCTGCAAGATCAGAATGACGACGATAGGGGTGAACAGTAGCGAGAAGAAGAACGCCGCGAAGAAACCCATGGCGCGGCGCGACCCGACCAGCCCCACGAGAAAGCAGGCGAGGAGATAAATGGCGAGTAAGATGCCCGGTTCCACGGCCGCCCGCCGCTTTCCGCCCGAGAACCGCCGGACCGGTCAGGCCACGGCCGGCTTGGACGGCGACTTCTTCGCCTCGCTGCGCGCCTCGGCGAACTCCTTGGCGATCTCTTCCTTTTTCGCCTCGGTATCGAAATCGAGCAGGCTGCCGCCGCCGGCGAAATGCTGCGCGAACACCTTGCCGACCGCGTAGGTGGCCGCCGAGGCGAAGCCGGGCATGGCGGCGATCGCGATCACGGGGCCGACGATCGGTATGGCCTTCGCCATCGAGAAGAGATACCCGGAAGAGCCGAGCGTCAGCAGGTAGGGGAGCACGCTCCCGGCAAGCCCGCTGGTCAGCGCCTTAGCCCGGACTTCAGGAAACTCGACGCCGTAGACCTTGGCCAGGTCCCTGATCATCTTGACCTGGACGCCGGCGATCGCGCCGATATCGACGAGGGGAATCGGAATGAGGCCGGCACCGGCGGACCAGGCGGCAGACCGCCTTACGATGCTCATCGCCTCCGCCATACGATCGTCCATGGATTTCCCCGTCCTTGAGTTCAAGTCATTCACAAACTATCACAGGAGCCCCGCTGCGGCAACCGCACCGACCGGCGGCGGCGCGGCGCGTGCGAACCGCGAGGTCGCACCCGGGGCCGCCGCGCGCCGATTCGCCGCCCGTATCCAAAGCACGGGGCACGCCGTAATATAAGCCGCGGAGCCAATCGCAGATATTTAAAGAATGGGAGCGTTCCGTGACTTCCGTAGTCAGCCGCTTGTCTTCTCGCGTCGGCGCCGTCTATGCCGGGACGGTCGATTGGATCGATACGCATCTGCTGTCGCTCGGTCTCGGCGGGCTGCTCATCCTGCTGCTCATCGCCGCGCTGTCGCCGCGCATCTTCATCACCATTCCCGCCGGCCACGAAGGCGCGCTGTTCAAGCGCTTCCAGGGGGGCACGGATGTCGAGCAGGCCTATGACGAAGGCTTCCACGTGGTCTGGCCGTGGAACACGATGTACATCTATGACGTCCGCTTCCAGAATCAGTCCTCGACCTTCGACGCCCATACCTCGGACGGCCTCAATCTCGTCGCCGACGTGGCGTTCCGCTTTCGCGTGACGCGGCGAAACGTGCCGCTGCTGCACAAGTACATCGGTCCTGACTATGTGCAGAAGCTCATCCTGCCGAGCCTGGGCGCGCGCGTCCGCGAGGAGGTGTCGCGCCATACTCCCGAGGAGGTCTATTCGACCAAGCGCCTGGAGATCCAGCAACGCATCCGCGAGGGCATGCGCCGCGAGTTCGAGATGGACCCCGAGGCCGATACGCTGCTGCAGCGCGTCGAGTTCATCGAGCTCGACGAGATCTTTTTGCGCGACGTGGAGCTGCCGGAGTCGCTGCAGAAATCGATGGTCGAGAAGAACCAGCAGCTGCAGATGATGCTCGAATACGACTACCGCATCGAGCGCGAGAAGAAGGAAAGCGAGCGCAAGCGAATCGAGGCGGAAGGCATCCGTCAGTTCCAGGACATCGTCAAGGACGGCATCACGGACCGGTACCTGATGTGGAAGGGGATCGACGCCACGCTGCAGCTCGCGCAGTCGCCCAATTCCAAGGTCGTCGTCATCGGCACGAGCAAGACCGGGCTTCCGATTCTGCTCGGCAATCTCGACGCCACGCTGACGCCGCCCGCCCTCGAATCCCCGTCGCGCATCGAGGGCAAGCCGTCGCTCACGCCGCTCAGCAACACGCCGGAGACGGCGGGCACCAGCAAGACGACGGAGTCGACGAGCATCGCGCCAGCCTTGCCGCTGCCGACGGATCTCGGAGGCGGCGAAACCAAGACGACCTCGCAAATGGCCCTGCCGCCGACGGCGAACGCGCCGGCGACGGATACCACTACGGGCAAGCCGACGGCGAAAACGCCGCCGGCGTCGAAATAGCAGCGGCGGCGTCTACCCAGCGGCAGCCGGCTGGTGTATTCTTGCCGTGCTTCCTTGCAAGAGGAGAATCCATGAAGCTGCTCTGCTCGTCGCTTCGGCGGTTGCGGCGGCGGTCGCCGCATCTGCCGCCGGGATGGCCGGGCCCGCGCCCGACCCGATCTTCAAGGCGGAAAAATGCTACGGCGTGACCGCGGCCGGGAAGAACGACGGCGGCTCGAGGGGGGTGCATGGCCGCGCTGGCGAATCGGCAATTGCCAAAGACCCGAACTCCTGGGTTTTCGAGCCGGTCGGCACCTGCACCGAGATCGAAGGCGGCAGCACGACGCCGAAATCGCGTTGATCGGCCTCGCCGCGGCCGAGCGGACGAGCGCGCCCAAATGACGAAAACGCTCCCGAAGCTGCGCAACCCGACACTTGATGAGATCAAACGCACGGCGACCGCGGTCACGCCGCAATTGCGCGAGTCGCCGCCGAGCGCGCCGGCCGCGGAGGCGGCGACCGGGAGGGCGCTGGCGATCGTCGAGGCGCCCACCACCGAGGACGAGGAGCGGCTCGAAGCGGCGCACCGCGTCCTGTCCTATTACCGCAAGTGGACGATCGCCGCCGCGGCGGCGCCGATTCCGCTGGCGGATGCGGCGCTGGTCTCGGGCGTGCAGCTGCGCATGGTCTCGCGCCTGGCAAGGCTTTATGGCGTGCCCTTCGAGCGCGTGCGCGCGGCGTCGCTGCTGTCCGCGCTCTTCGGCGGCTGGACGCCCTATACCATCGCCACCGGCGTCGCCGGCGCTGCGGCGCGGATGGTGCCCGGCGTCGGCACGCTGATCGGCGTCGCAACCTCGGTGGGCACCTCGACGCTGGCCACCGAGACGATCGGCAAGATCTTCATCCGGCATTTCGAGGACGGCGGCAGCTTCCTCGATTTCGAACCCCGCAAATACCGCCAGGCGGTCGACAAGGCGAAAGCCGCCGCGAGGCGCGGCCGGTGAGCCGCGTTTGGCTGCGATGCGGAGGTTAGCGTGAACAACGGGACGGGCGCGATCGTGGTGATGGCCACCTTGAAAGGCGGCAGCGGCAAGAGCACGGCCGCCGCCTGCCTTGCGGCGCATTGCCAGCTCGACGGCCTGCGCGCCGCCGTGATCGACGCCGATCCGCAAGCGAGCCTGATGCACTGGCAGGGCCTCGGCGATCCGCCGCTCGACCTGCCGGTCATCGCCGACACCTCGGAAGCTGTGGCGCAGCGCGCACGCGAGCTGGCGCGCGACGTGGAGCTTGTGGTCATCGACACCGCGGGCTTCCGCAACCGGACGATGATCGAGGCGCTGTCGGTGGCAGATCTGGCGGTCATCCCGATCAAGGCTTCGCCGCTCGACATCGCCGCGGCGATCGAGACGGTGCGGCTAATCGAGGAGGTCAATGCGACCGAGGAGCGCCGCGCGCGGCCGATGGCGTACCGCCTGCTGCTGACGCAGGTGACGGTGGGAAGCGCGGTCGCCCGCCACGTACGCAACGAACTGGCGCAATCCGGCTATGCGCTGTTCGAGTCGGAGCTGGCGAACCGCGTCGTCTATGCCGAGGCGAGCATCGTCGGCCGCATGCCGATCCATATCGACGCACGCAGCCCCGCCGCACGCGACGGCGAGGCATTCGCCCGCGAGGTTCGTCACGCGCTGGGCTGGTGGCCTTCGCCGCGGCAATGACGCAGTCCGGACATGAAGCCGCCGGCGGCTCTTGTCCTGCTGCTGACGGGCCTCGCGCTGGGCGCGGGCCCGCCGGATGCCGTCAGCGCTGCTTCGGCGGTGCGCGTTCCCAGCTGCGCGCAGTTCATCGATTTCGGCGCCCGATGGGTCGGGATCGACGAGGCCGTCGCGGCGCAGGTGCTGGACGTGCCGCTCTACGCGCTGACCGACGCCGATATCGACCTCATCGCCAAGAGCCTGCGAAGCTGCCTCGCCGCCGCCGGCACGCCGGAGGAGGCGGCATTGTTGAAAGAGGATATGACGCACCTCCCCTCGCTGAAGGCCGCCCGCGACCGCGTGCGCCGCGCCTTGGCCGATTTCGCGGCGGCGAAGAAGAAGGCGCAGCAGAGGCTGGAGCAAATCGCGGCCCGGATCGACAGCCTGCCACCCACGCCGCGCAACCGCGGCGCGGTCGACGACGCGGAGGCGACCGTCTCGGCGATCTTCTTCGAGCTCGAGCAGAAGCGGCTGAGAGCCCAGGTCAAGCAGCCGCTGACAGAGAGCTACCCGCCCTATGCCATGGCAATGGCCGCGCTCGCGCGCAAGCGCCAGGTCTATGCCGAGCAGATGCAGACGCAGCTCGTCTCCCAAGCGCAGGAAGCTTTCGACCGGCACCATGCGGAGTTCGACCGCCTCGACCTTCCCGCCGAAGCGCAGGACGCGACGATCCTCCTTGAGGACATCGATGCCGAAAAGAGCGTGCGCTGGCTCACCCTGCGGCAATGGGCGGCGCTGGTGCTCGACAATTCCGAGAACAGTGCGGTGAAGCTGTTGCGGCGCGACCGCGCCGGCGATGCCTGGAGCTTTGCGATCGAGGTGGTGCGTCCGGGCTATGGCACCGCCGAGTTCGGCTTCCGCCAGGACGGCCGCGACCTGCTTGTGGCGCAATGCGGCGTCGACGGAATGCTCGGCGACATCGACACGCCGGACCAGCGGCGCGAGGCCAACAGCCTGCTGCTGGCGGTCGCCAAGCCGCAATAGCGCAGGGCGGTTGACAGGTGTCGCGCCGCGGCCGGACATGGCGCTTTCCCTGCGGGCCGCCGCCAAGGGCTTCGCCAACCGCGCCTTCGCCGCGGCCGCGCTCAAGCCGGCCGTGCCTGCCATTGCCGAACGCGTCGCCAAGCTCCCGACCGAGCTGCAGCAGCTCAACAAGCGCGCCGTCCATCGCGCGATGGAGATCATGGGCGCTCGGGCGGCGATGCGCGAACTGAGATCCAGGCGCTTGCTTTCACAACCGAGACGAGCCGCGCCTCGATGCAGCAGTTCCGCTGGGCGTCGGCGAGGCCTTGGGTCGGCGCGACGCGGGCTTCGGCGATTACCGCGAGCGCGGCAAGAGATGACCGGCCGGCGCGCGACGAACCAGACGGCAATGTGATCGCTCTTTCCGCTCGGCGGATGCCGGATTCTTGCCGTACACTTATTGAATGCTCTGATACAGAACGATTCGACGACGGCGGCCGGGCGCTCGACCGCGCATCCCACGCCGGGATGAGCAGGGTGGCGAGCTTGACCGGATAGGCCGGCTACCCTAATCCTTGAACGTCCGTCAGTCAGCGGGAGATCGCGTACCGTTAGAGAGTCGACGCGGCCACCGGGCGCCAATGCGAAACGAGCGCCGGGGCCGGCCGCAGGGAGGAAGATGCTGGGAACTGTCCTGCAACTGCTGCTCAACGGGCTGGCGGTAGGCTGCATTTACGGCCTCGTCGCGCTCGGCTTCGTGCTGATCTACAAAGCCACGGAGTTGGTGAATTTCGCCCAGGGCGATCTCATGATGCTCGGCGCGTTCACCTGCTACATGTTCACCGTCTGGTACGGCATCGGTTACTGGCCGGCCTTCGCCCTTAGCGTGGCGATCATCGGATTGTTCGGCGCCGCGCTCGACCGGATCATCCTGCGCCGCGTCATCGGCCAGCCGCAATTCGCCGCAGTCATGCTGACGATCGGTCTCGGCGCGATGTTCCGAAGCTTCGCGTCGATGGCCTGGGGCTCGGAGATCTACACGCTGCCGACCCCCTTCAGCGCGCAGCAGAGCTTGGTCGCGGGGGTCAGCGTCAGCCACGAATACCTGTCGATCATCGCCGGCACGGTGATTCTCTGCGCCGTGCTCTATGCGTTCTTCACCCACACCAAGCTCGGCGTCGCGATGCAAGCGGCATCGCAGAACCAGCTTGCCGCCTACTACATGGGCATTCCGGTGAAGCTGGTGTTTTCGCTGATCTGGGCGATCTCCGCCGGCGTCGCGGCGATCGCCGGCGTGCTGCTGGCGCCCGTGTCGTTGATCGACACCAATCTGGGCTTCATCGGGCTCAAGGCATTCGCCGCGGCCGTCCTCGGCGGCTTCGGCTCCATCCCTGGCGCGCTTGCCGGGGGCCTCACCATCGGCCTCATCGAGCTGTTCTCCGGCGCCTATCTGCCGGAGGGATTCAAGGACGTTGCCGCCTACGTCGTGCTCCTGATCGTGCTCGTGCTCCGCCCGCAGGGCATGTTCGGCACGGTCGGGCGGAAGCGGGTCTGAGGCGGCATGCGCTTCATTTTCAAGATCTCGTACCGGCAGGATCTCGGCCTGTTCCGCGACCGTTTCCAGCGCGACTGGTACATCGCGCTCCTGCTCGGCCTGCTGGCGCTGCCGGTCCTGCTGCCCGACTACCGGGTCGACTTCAGCCTGATGCTGATCTATGGGCTCTGCGGCGTGTCGCTGATGGTGCTTGCGGGCTACACCGGACTGGTGAGCCTTGGCCATGCCGCCTTTCTCGGCATCGGCGCCTATGCACATGTGTATTTCGCCCAGGACATGGGGCTGCCCTGGATCGTCTCGATCGCTCTCGCCGCGCTGGTCTCCGCCGCGGCGGGCGGGCTTGTTGGTCTGCCGGCGCTGCGCATGACCGGCATCTATCTCACCATCGCCACGCTCGCCTTTGCCCTGATCGTCCAGGAGGTATTCAACCGGTGGGAATCGGTGACCGGCGGGCTCAAGGGTAAAGCGGTGGAAAGGCCGACGATTTTCGGCGTCTCGTTGCAGGACGACACGTCGTTCTATTTTCTCTGCCTCGCCTTGCTGATCGCCGGGCTGTGGCTCACCCGCAACGTGCTCCGTGCGCCCACCGGGCGCGCCTGGGTGGCGATCCGCGACAGCGAGATCGCCGCACAGTCGATGGGCGTCAACCTCGCGGTCTACAAGACCTTGGCATTCAGCTACTCCGCCGCGCTGATGGGCGTCGCCGGCGCGCTGTTCGCGCATCAGGTGGGCTTCCTCGCGCCCGACATTTTCACGGTGCTGCTGTCGATTCAGTTCCTGCTCATGGTCGTGGTGGGCGGGCTTGGCAGCCTGCACGGCGCGATCTTCGGCGCGATCTTCGTCGCCCTCGTGCCGGTGGGTATCTCGGAGGCTCGCGATGTCATGCCGGAATGGCTCGGACGGGTTTTCTCCGTCTTCGGCCAAGATGCGGGCTCGGCCGTCGCCGCCGCCGTCGATGGCTTCGTCAAGCACCCGGGCCTGGAGCCCGGGATCTTCGGGCTCGTCTTGGTCTTGTTCATCCTGTTCGAACCGCAGGGCTTCTATGGCCGCTGGATCAAGATCAAGCTCTATTTCTCGCAGTTCCCGCTCTACAAGCGCGCGACCTTCAAACGGCAAAAGTCGTATATGAGATCCGAGCGCCTGCGATGAGCTTCTTCAGGGCGGACTCGCTCGCCATGCAGTTCGGCGGCATCAAGGCGGTCGACGAGGTGAGTTTCGAAGTCGAGGCAGGCGAGGTGTTCACCCTCATCGGCCCGAACGGCGCCGGCAAGACGACGATCTTCAATCTCGTGAGCCGCATCTATGATCCGACCAGCGGGCGGCTCCTCTTCGAGGACGAGGACATCACCGAGGTGCCGCCGCACGAGATCGCCGGTCGCGGCATCGCCCGCACCTTCCAGAACATCGAGCTGTTCGAGCGCGCCACGGTGCTGCAAAACCTGTTGCTGGGCCGCCACGCACGCAAGCGGTCGAATTTTCTCGAGGAACTCCTGTTCCTGCCGAAGGTTCGGCGGCTCGAGCTCGAGCATCGCGAGGCGGTTGAAAAGGTCATCGATTTCCTCGATCTGCAGTCCCATCGCGACAGCCTGATCGTCAACCTGCCCTATGGCGTGCGCAAGGTGGTGGAGCTGGCGCGCGCGCTGTGCGCCGAGCCCAAGCTCCTGCTTTTGGACGAACCATCCTCCGGCCTCAATGTCGAGGAGACCGAGGACATGGCGTTCTGGATTCAGGACATCAGGGAACTGCTCGGCATCACCGTGCTGATGGTGGAGCACGACATGAGCCTCGTCGGCGCCGTGTCGGACCGGGTGCTGGCGCTCAACTACGGAAGGCCGATCGCGATGGGCACTGCCGGCGAAGTGCAGGCGCATCCCGACGTGATCGCGGCCTTTCTCGGGGGCTGAGGCGCCGTGGCGAACGCGATTCTCAGCGTCACCAACCTCGAGACCTCTTACGGTCCGATCTTGGCCATCCGCGGCGTGAGCTTCACCGTCGCCGAAGGCAGCATCGTGACGATTCTCGGCGCCAACGGCGCGGGCAAGACCACCATCCTGAAGACCGTGTCGGGCGTGATGGACCCGCAGAAGGGCACGGTGGACTTCGCCGGAAGGGAGATTCAGCGCATGGACCCGGACCGGATCATGCGCCTCGGTCTCAGCCACGTGCCGGAAGGGCGCGAGGTGTTTCCCTTCCTGACGGTCAAGGACAATCTGAACATGGGCGCCTTCATCCGCAGGGACACGGAGGGGATCGCCCGGGATCTGGAGATGGTCTACGGTTACTTCCCGGTGCTGAAGGAGCGCGCCGACCAGCGCGCAGGCCAGCTTTCGGGCGGCGAGCAGCAGATGCTGGCGATCAGCCGGGCACTGATGTCGCGGCCGAAGATGATGCTTCTGGACGAGCCCTCGCTGGGCCTGTCGCCGAAGCTGGTGAGAGACATTTTCGAGATCATCCTGCGCATCAACCGCGAGCGCGGCGTCAGCGTCCTTCTCGTGGAGCAGAACGCGAACATGGCGCTCAAGACCGCGGATTACGGCTATGTGCTGGAAGTCGGCCGCGTGGTCATGGAAGACAGCTGCGCCCGGCTCCTCGAAAAAGACGACATCAAGGAGTTCTATCTCGGCATGAAGAGCACGAGCATCCGCGGCACGCGGCGCTGGAAGAAGAAGAAGACCTGGCGCTGAGGCTGAGAATCGGAGGAATGCCCATGGACGCGCCGACCGCGCTAAAGCCGCCGCCCCGCGCCGAAGCCGCGCCCCGCGCGCGCGAATGGCTGATACACGGCCAGAACACGCTGCCCACGCTGTTCCGCCATGTGGTGAACGAGCGCGGCGACAAGGTGGCGATGCGTGAGAAGCATCTCGGCATCTGGCGCTCGATCACCTGGCGCGAGTATGGCGAGAAGGCAAAGCACGTCGGCCTCGGGCTCGTCGCACTGGGGCTCGAGCCGCGCGACGTGGTGTCGATCATCGCCGACAATTGCCCGGAATGGCTCTACACCGACATGGGGGTACTCTCGGTCGCCGGCGTCTCGAACGGAATCTACACCACCGACTCCCCAAAGCAGGTCGAGTACATCGTCAACGACAGCGGCTCCCGCTTCTTTTTCGCCGAGAATGAAGAGCAGCTCGACAAGATCCTCGAGGTGCGCAGCCGTTGTCCCGGACTCGTCAGGATCTTCGTCTTCGACATGGAGGGCCTGCACGCCTTCAGGGACGACCAGGTGATGCCGTTCGCGGCGCTGCTGGAGATCGGCGCCGCCTATGAGCGCGAGCATCCCGGCGCCTGGGACCGGATGGTGGAGCTCGCCCGGCCCGAGGATCTCGCGATCCTGGTCTACACTTCCGGCACGACCGGGCCGCCCAAGGGCGCCATGCTCAGCCACCGGAACATCCTGTTCCAGCTCGGCTATCCCGACTTCATCACGCGCCTCGTCGAGGGCGACGAGCAGCTCTCCTTCCTGCCGCTCTGCCACATCGCCGAACGCACTTTTTCGGTGTTCAGCCCTCTTGAATCGGGTGCCACGGTCAATTTCGCCGAAAGCATCGAGACCGTGCCGGAGAACATCCGCGAAGTCGGCCCGGCGCTCTTCTTCGCGGTGCCGAGGGTCTGGGAGCGGTTCTACTCCGGCATCGTGCTGCGCATGAAGGACGCGACGCCCTTGGGCAAGCTCGCCTACCGGTGGGCGATCGGCGTCGGCATGCGCACCGCCGATCACCGGATCGCCGGCACGACGCCCGGCGCCGGCCTCAAGCTGCTCCACCGCATCGCCGATTTCCTCGTTCTCGACAACATCCGCCGCGCGCTCGGGCTTTATCGCGCCCGGGGCGCCGGAACCGGTGCGGCGCCGATCGCGCCGGAGCTGATCAAGTGGTACATCGCGCTCGGCATCGACATGCGCGAGGTGTACGGCCAGACCGAAAACTGCGGCCTGGCAACCGGCATGCCGGGCGATCGCATCAAGCTCGGCACGGTCGGCCTTGCCCGCCCCGACACCGAGGTTAGGCTCGCACCCGACGGCGAGATCCTGATCAAGGGGCCGCACGTCTTCATGGGCTACTACAAGAATCCGCAGCGCATGGCCGAGACCGTCGTCAACGGCTGGCTGCACACGGGCGATGTCGGCACCATGGACAATGAGGGCTTTCTCAAGATCACCGACCGGATGAAGGACATCATCATTACCGCCGGCGGCAAGAACATCACGCCGTCGGAGATCGAGAACCAGCTCAAATTCTCGCCCTACATCGCCGATGCGGTGGTGATCGGCGATCGGCGGAAGTACCTCACGTGCCTCATCATGCTCGATCACGAAACGGCCGCGCAGTACGCCCAGGAGCACAATGTTCCCTTCACGAATTTCGCATCGCTGTGCCGGGCGAAACCGATCCAGCAACTGATCTCCGGCGAGGTCGAGGCGGTGAACAGCCA
>JASHRZ010000627.1 GCA_030037055.1 Alphaproteobacteria bacterium | reverse complement strand
GCCGCAGGGCTATGTCTGGCTCGCGGCGCTGCCGCGCACGCCGAGCGGCAAGCTCGACCGGCGCGCGCTGCCGGAGCCGGTGTGGCGCGAGGCGGAGGGGTTCGAGGCGCCGCAAGGCGCGGTGGAGGAGCTGCTGGCGGCGCTGTGGGCCGAGCTGCTCGGGCTCGCGCGCATCGGCCGGCACGACAACTTCTTCGCCCTGGGGGGCGACAGCATTCTCAGCATTCAGCTCGTGGCGCGCGCGCGCGCCGTCGGAATCGATCTGACGCCGCGACAGATCTTTCAGCAGCAGACGCTTGCCAAGCTTGCCGAGACTGCAGGACGGCGGCCGGCGATCGCCGACCAGCCGACAAGCTACGGCACGCCGGTGCCGCTGACGCCGGTGCAGCGCTGGTTCTTCGCACAGCCGGGGCCATTGCGTCATTTCAATCAGGCGGTCCTGTTGCAGGCGCCGGCGCGACTCGACACCGCGCGGCTCGAGCGCGCGCTCGCCGCGCTCGCCGCGCATCACGACGCCTTGCGAATCCGGGTGTTTCGCGCGAATGGCGGCTGGCAGCAGCTGATCACGCCGCCGGACGAGGCCGAGCGCGGGCCGCTGCTCGTCCATCTCGATCTCGCCGCGGCAAGCGCCGCCGCCCGCGACGCGCGGCTTGAAGAAG
Organism: Alphaproteobacteria bacterium; assembly: GCA_030037055.1. Classification (GTDB taxonomy): domain Bacteria; phylum Pseudomonadota; class Alphaproteobacteria; order ATCC43930; family CGMCC-115725; genus DAHUYF01. The sequence continues at coordinate 2,634 of JASHRZ010000627.1, read as the reverse complement.
CGACGGCGCGGCTGCAGGCGAGCCTCGATCCCGTGCATGGGCCGCTATGGCGGGCGATGTGGTTCGATCACGGCGAGAGCCCCGGCCGCCTGCTGCTCGCCATCCATCACCTCGCCGTCGACGCCGTCTCCTGGCGCATCCTGATCGAGGATCTCGTCGGTGCCTACGAGCAGGCCGGCAGCGACGCGGTTCAGCTCCCGCCACGCACCACGCCCTTTCAGAGCTGGGCGCAACTTCTCGCGCGCGAGGCCTATGCGCCCGCCACGCTTGCCGAGCTCGCCTATTGGCGATCCGTGTGCGCCGGCACATGCGCGCTGCCGCGCGATCATGCGGCGGCGGCGGCGAACCGGATTGCGGATAGCGAGCGCCTGACGCTGGCGCTCGACGCCGACACGACACAACGCCTGCTGCGCGACGCGCCGCGCGCCTACCGCGCCGGGATCAACGACATGCTGCTGACGGCGTTGGCGCTGGCGGTTGCGCGATGGCAGGAGACACGCTACGGCCTGCCGGCACGCGAGCTGGTCATCGATCTCGAGGGCCACGGCCGCGAGCACATCGCCGACGCGGTCGATCTGTCGCGCACCGCCGGCTGGTTCACGACCATTTTCCCCGTGCGCCTTGAACTTGCAAAGCTCGATGCGGCCGGCGCGCTCGGCGGCGGCCCCGAAGCGGGCGCGGCGCTGAAGCGCTTCAAGGAGATGCTGCGCGCCGTGCCGCGCAAAGGCCTCGGCTTCGGCCTGCTGTCGCAGCTGAATACCGAGATCGCCCCCGCACTGGCCGATTTCCCTCCGCGGCAGCTCTTGTTCAATTATCTCGGACAGTTCGACCAGACGAGCCGGGGCGAGTGGCGGCTCGCCGAGGAATCCCCTGGCGCGATGGCGGCGGAGACGCGCCGACGCACCCATCTCCTCGAGGCGAACGCGCTGGTCTCATCGGGCAGGCTGCGCGTCGAATGGAGCTGGTGCCGGGACGTTCATGATTACGCATCGATCACCGCGCTCGCAGAGCTCTTCCTCGCCGCGCTGCGCGCGCTCGTCGCCCATTGCCTGACGCCCGGCGTCGGCGGGCATACGCCGTCGGATTTCCCGTTGGCGCGGCTGCGACAGGGGGATGTGGAACGGCTGGAGCGCGACTATCCCGATCTCGAGGCCATCTATCCGCTGTCGCCACTGCAACAGGGCTTGTTGTTCCACGCGGCTTATGACAGCAGTGCCGATCCCTATCGCGTACAGCTCTGCCTCGACATCGAGGGCGCGCTCGATCAGCCCTCGATGCGCCAGGCGTGGCAACGTCTGCTGGATCGGCACGAATCCCTGCGGGTTGCCGTCATCGAGCAGGACGGAACGCCGCTGCAGATCGTCCGACACGGGCTGGCGCTGCCGTGGCGCGAAGAGGATTGGTCGACTCTAGGCGAGGCCTCGTTCCAGCGGCGTCTGGCTGCCTTCCTCGACCAGGATCGCGCGCAGGGCTTCAATTTCGCCAGCGGTCCGCTGCTGCGGGTGGCGCTGCTTCGCCGCAGCGCGAGCCGTTGGGTGATGGTTCTCACCAATCATCATCTGGTGCTGGACGGCTGGTCGCTGTCGGTGCTGCTCAACGAGCTGATAACCATCTACAGCCAGCACCAGAATGGCGGCCCGGGGGTGTTGCCGGCACCACGGGCCTACCGCGACTATTTGACCTGGCTGGCGCGACAGGACACGGGCGCCGCGCGCAGCTATTGGCGCCAGCGTCTGGCCGGCGCCGCGCCCTTGCCGGAGGTTCTTCACCGGCCACCAGGCAAGCCGCTCGGCATCGCCGAGCGGCGGTTGACGCTCAGCGAGGAAACGGTCGCGGAGCTGCGCGGCTTCGTGCGCCGGCACGGGCTCACTCTGGCAACGCTAATCCACGCCGCCTGGGCCGTGGTGCTGGCGCAGTACACCGGACAGAAAGACGTGGTGTTCGGCACGACGGTGGCCGGCCGCCCGGGGGAGCTCGCCGGCATCGAGCGCATGGTGGGGCTGTTCATCAACACGCTGCCGCTGCGCGTGAGCGTAGAGACGGATGCCGTCGTGGTCGATTGGCTCAAGCAGCTGCACGCGCTCCAGTTCGACGATCAGCGGCATGGCTATGCTTCGCTTGCCGAGATCCAGCGCGCGGCCGATGGTGTCGCCGGCGATCTCTTCCAGACGCTGGTCGTCGTCGAGAATTATCCGCTGGCTGCGGCGCTGGTGGAGGGTACGGGCGCGGACCGTGCCGGCTTCCGCCTCACCGCCGCCTCGGCCCTTGAGCGGACCCATTATCCCCTGACGCTGATCGCGCTGCCTCGGCATTCGCTTGAGTTCCGTCTCAGCTTCGACCGCGCGCGAGTGGAAGAAGCCGGCGTGGCTCGCCTCATCGGCCATCTGGAGCGGACGCTGCGGTTTTTGGCGGAGACGCCGGAGGGTCTTCTGTCGGAGCTGTCGCTGCTGTCGGAAGAGGAGCGGCGGGCGATCACGCTGGGGTGGAACGCGACCGCGGTCGAGGTGGCGGAGGCGAGCCTTCCTTCTCTCTTCGCCGAGCAGGCGTCGCGCGCGCCTTCGGCGGTGGCGGTGGTGTGCGGCGGCGAGCGTGTGAGCTACGGCGAGCTCGAGGCGCGCTCGAACCTTCTGGCGC
>JASHRZ010000626.1 GCA_030037055.1 Alphaproteobacteria bacterium | reverse complement strand
CGATAGGATTGGGACCTGCCAATTCTTTCAGCTGCGGTGAGCCGTCCATGGAATTCGAACGCCTTCACTATTTACCCCTGCCATTTGCATTCTTTTCGATCCTGGTAGGGATGTTCGTGGTGCTGGTTGCCCTGCTTCAGATTGGGGCGTTGCGCTACGCCTATATGCGTCTCGGGGTCAGCTCGACAACCGCCCTGCTTTTGCTCGCGGGATCGTTGCTCGGCAGCTACTTCAATATTCCGGTGGCCGAGCTGCCGGAACGGCAAATCGTGTCCGGGCAGGAAATCGCGTTCTACGGGATGCGCTACGTCGTACCCGTTGTCGCCGCGTGGCCCGGAACCATCATCGCGGTGAATGTCGGCGGCGCGCTCATTCCGGCGTCGATGTCGCTTTATCTGCTGTTCAGACACCACCTATGGGTCCGGGGAATCGTAACGGTCGCCTGCGTCGCCGCAGTGTGCCATTTTCTCGCGCGTCCAACCCCCGGGCTCGGCATCGCGGTGCCGGTCTTCGTTCCCGCGATGACGACGGCGGTCGTGGCGCTGCTGCTGTCGCGTCAACGCGCCGCTGCGCTCGCCTATATCGGCGGCAGCCTCGGCACGCTCATCGGGGCCGATCTGCTCAATCTCGGAAACATCCAAGGAATGGGCGCGCCGATCGCTTCCATCGGCGGCGCAGGGACCTTCGACGGGATCTTCCTGACCGCCATCCTGGCGGTGCTCTTCGCAAGCCTCACGGCGCCGCCGCCGCGCCGCGACCATGTCTCCGCGTCCTCCGCGTAGAAAACGGCGCTGGCGGAAGCGGATTTGACCGCGCGGGGAAAGGGGCTTAGCCTTTTCGCCAATCGCCCGCGCAGGCGGCGAAGGAGGATAGCATGAGCAGGGCGCGCGATCGCGAGGATTTGACCCGGGTCGGTCCGGGGACCGTGATGGGCGAGTTCATGCGGCAATACTGGATCCCGGCCGCTCTGTCCTCGGAACTCGCGGTCGACGGCGATCCGATGCGGCTGCTGCTCCTGGGCGAAAAACTCATCGCCTTCCGCGACACCGCTGGGCTGGTGGGAGTGTTGGACCAACGCTGTCCTCATCGCTGCGCCTCGCTGTTCCTGGGCCGCAACGAGGAACATGGCCTCCGCTGCATCTACCATGGCTGGAAGTTCGACGTCGGCGGGCGTTGCGTGGACATGCCGAGCGTACCGGCCGAGCAGGACTTCAAGGCCAAGGTGAAGGCGAAGGCCTATCGCACCGCCGAGCGCAACGGCCTCATCTGGGTCTATATGGGCGCGCGGCAGGAAGCGCCGCCGCTGCCGGCGATCGAGGTGACGCTGCTGCCGGCGGAGAACATGACCCAGCAGTTCGTGCAGCGCCGCTGCAACTGGCTGCAGGCGCTTGAAGGCGAGATCGATACCGCGCATTTCGGCTTCCTGCACATGGGGAGCGTCGGCGTCGAAGATCTCGATCCCGAGGACGAGCTCCGCTACACGGTCATGAACCGCGCCCCCGAATATCACGTCGCCGACGCGCCGTGGGGCACCACCTATGCGGCGTACCGGCCGGCCGACGCCGGAAAGACCTACTGGCGCGTCGCCAATTTCATGTTTCCGTTCTGGACGCAGACGCCGGCCGGCTCCTTCCCGACGCATGTCGGCGCACGCGCCTGGATCCCGATGGACGACGAGCACACAATGTTCGTGCACCTCCATTGGAAGAGGGCGGCGCCATCGCTGCCCGTCGTGAGGCGCGACGGCACGGTGCCGCTGCATCTGACCCGGACGCTCGATTACCTGCCGAACGACACCGGCTGGTACGGCCGCTGGCGGCTCAGCGCCAATGAAGACAATGACTGGATGATCGACCGCGCATCACAGCGTGCGGGCAAGAGCTTCAGCGGCATCGGCAACATACACCTCCAGGACCAGGCGGTAACCGAGAGCATGGGGCCGATCGTCGACCACGACCTCGAGCATCTCGGCCCGTCCGACCGCATGATCACCCACACCCGTCGGCGGCTGCTGCAGGCGGTGCGCGCCTGGCGCGACGGGGGCGGCGCGCCGCCTTGCGTCGACGATCCCGCGCTCTACCTCAAGGCGCGCGGCGGCTATTTCTTCAGCGAGGACGGCGTCGGCTGGCGCGAAGCCTATGCGCGACAGGTCGAGGCGGCAGCGCGGCCCGCGCCGACACCGCAGGCGGCGGAGTGAGATCAGTGCTTTTGCGACCGCTAGGCTCGGCAGAGTTTTTACTCAGAGGTGCCTAAGCCGCTGCCGGGCTCGTCAGCGCCGCATTGAATTGCTCGAGCGCCCAATCGACCTCGGCGCGGGTGATCACCAGCGGTGGACTGATGCGGATGGTGTGATCGTGCGTGTCCTTGCACAGCACGCCGCGCCGGCGCAGCGCCTCGCAATAGCGCCGCGCGCCGCCCGCCTCCGGGTGAAGCTCGACGGCCATCATCAGGCCGCGGCCGCGCGCCTCTTTCACCGCGGGGCTATCGATGCGGCGCAGGCCGTCCAGGAAGCGGGCCCCCATCGCCGCGGCGTTTTCGATCATGCCTTCCTCGAGCAGGACCTTGAGGGCGGCGCGCGCGATGGCGCAGGCCAGCGGGTTGCCGCCGAAGGTGCTGCCGTGCTCGCCCGGCTTCAGCACGCCGAGGACCTCATCGTTCGAGAGCACCGCCGACACGGGATAGAAGCCGCCCGACAACGCCTTGCCGATGAGCGTGAGATCGGCCTCGATCCCTTCATGCTCTTCGGCGAGCAGCCGGCCGGTGCGGCCGAGCCCGGTCTGAACCTCGTCGAGAATCAGAATCACGTGGTGGCGCGCGCAGATCTCGCGCACCGATTTGAAATAACCCCGAGGCGGAAGGATCACCCCCGCCTCGCCCTGAATGGGCTCGACCAGAAAGGCCACGGTGTGCCGCGTGATCGCGGCTTCGAGCGCCGCGGCGTCGCCGAAGGGCACGACGCGGAATCCCGGCGTGAACGGCCCGAAGCCGTCGCGCGCCGTGGGATCGGTGCTGAAGCCGACGATGGTGAGCGTGCGGCCGTGGAAGTTGTTGGCGCAGACGATGATCTCGGCCCGGTCCTTGGGCACGCCCTTCATTTCGTAGCCCCATTTGCGCACGACCTTGATCGCGCTTTCCACCGCTTCGGCGCCAGAGTTCATCGGCAGAACCTTGTGCGAGCGGGTGGCGGCGCAGAGCTCCTGGTAGAACAGCGGGAGCTGGTCGTTCATGAAGGCGCGCGAGGTGATGGCGAGCCGCGACGCTTGCTCGGTAAGCACGGCCAAGATGCCGGGGTGGCAATGGCCCTGATTGACCGCCGAATAGGCCGAGAGACAATCGAGGTAGCGCCGGCCGTCGACATCCCAGACCCAGACGCCGAGGCCGCGGGTGAGGACGACGTCGAACGGCATGTAATTGCGCGCGCCGTAGGCGCGCTCCAGCGCGCGGTAGTCCTCGCGGGCCGCCAGCGGGGGTTCTCTCAGCATCGTCTCGGCGATGACGGTCATGTCGGATCTCCCTAACCCTCTTCCCTCAAATGCCTATCCGGCGCGCCGCAACGCGCCCGCGGCGCCGCTCAGGCGGTCGAGACGCAAGGTCATGCAATAGGCGCCGCCGCCAGACATGATGAAGGGCAGGAGATCGACCTCGCTCACGCGATAGCCGCGCTCCGCCAGCCCCGCCACCAGGCGCGGCGCGGCGCTCGCCATCACCAGCCGGTCGCCGATATTGACCGCGTTGACGCTGAAACGCGCGGCGTCCTCGTCCCTCGCCTCGATCCGGTCCTCGGGCGCGACGATCTCGCGGATCGCCGCAAGCGAGGCTGCGGAAAACGCCGGCGGGTAATACAGCAGCTCGCCGCCGCTCAACGGGCAGAAGCAGACGTCGAGATGATAAAAGCGCGGCGAGACGAGCTCGAGCGCCGTCACCTCCCGACCGAAGAAGCAAGCGATCTCGTCGGCCGCCCGCCGCGTCGAGCGCTGGCCGTAGCCGGCCCAGAACCGTCCACGCGCCGCGTCCCAGATGCAGTCGCCCGCCCCTTCCTGAAAGCAGGTCGCCGGGATTTGCGCGACGTCGTCGAGGAGCCCGCGCCCCGTGAGCGCGCGCAAGCCGTCCTGGAAGTGCCGCTCTTCACCCTGACGCTCGGGGTGGCGGAACCGCGCGACGAGCGCCAGGCGGTCGAGCACCACCGCCGCATTAGCCGCAAACACCATGTCGGGCAGGCCGGCGACGCCAGACATGATCTCGAGCCGCGCCCCGGCGGCACCGAGCGCCGCGGCGAGCGCGCGGAAGCTGCGCCGGGCGGCGGCGCCATGACCCGCCGGATCTTTGGCCCAGGCGCCGGGCTGCATCCACGGATTGATCGTGTAGGAGACCTCGAAATGCGCGGGATCGGTCAGCAGCAGCAAAGGTTTCGCAGCCACGGTGGTTCT
>JASHRZ010000077.1 GCA_030037055.1 Alphaproteobacteria bacterium | reverse complement strand
GGCCAGCGTCGCCTTGCCGATGCCGCGCGGCCCGGTCAGCAGCCAGGCATGCGGCAGCCGGCCCGAGCGATAGGCCTGCAGCAGCGCCGCCTCGGCCGCCTCATGCCCGAGCAGCGCCGGGTTCTCGCGGGGCGCCGGCACCGCGGCCGGCTCACCCAGCCCACCTTCCGCCTCGCCTCCCTCCTCTTCATCCTCGGCCATGGCCTCATGATAGCCCGGTGCCGCGGCGGCTAGAACGGCTCGCTCCGCGGCTGGCCGAGCGTTTTGCGGTCGGCGCCGCTTGGGTTCGATCGCGAAGCCGCCGAGCGGGCTGCACCCCGGCCCTCTCAGCCGGTCTCTCGGGGGCGGAGACAGGGCTATCGCCTATGGGGGTTCACCACGGAGGCGGTGGAGGACAAAGAGAAGCGAAGAATTGCGCGCTTCGCGCGCTCAAACAGTCGTCTCCGTGTCCTCCGTCCCGCCCTGGTCAATCTTTCCGGCCAGCGTTTAAGCGGCATATGCAATTGCTCTGGGGCAGAGGAGGAGCGACCGCGTGCGGTCGCTGGCGCGCCGCGGGAGGGTGAGGTGAGGCATATCGATGATCTCACGGGGCCGTCTCAGGCATTTCCGGTTCCGGGCCTTACGTGACCGCGAGATCCGGCTCCAGACCGAGCAGGAATTGGCCGACGGTGGCGAAATGTTGTTGGCGCGCCTGGAGATGTTGCGATACCGCAATGATGTCGCGCATGCGCCGCTCGAGCGGATTGCTGGCGTAGATCGCGCCGGCGCCGGCGGCGTGAAACACGGTGTCTGCGACCTCGCGCGCCTGATGGATGGCATAGGTGCTGGACAGCCGGTTGGCGAGCCGCTCTCCAAGACCGAGGCGGCCCGCGGCGGCGGCGCGCCAGCTTTCCTCCAACGTGCGCTGGAGGAAGGCGCGGGCCGCGGCGAGCTTCGCCTCGGCCTGCGCCACTTGCATCTGGACCACCCTGTCCTCGCGCAGCGGGCTGGTCGCCAGGCGCGGCGTCTTGGTGCCCGCCAGGGCGATGAATTCGGCGAGCATGGCGCGCGCGATGCCGAGGGCGACGCCGGGGAATCCCGCCATATAGACCGAGTTGATGGTGAAGCCGAAAAGCGGGTAGTCGGCGCGGCGCGGCGCGTTGCGCAGGAAGCTGTGCTCCTCAGGGACGAAGAGGTCATAGACCTCATAGGCGTCGCTGCCGGTGCCTTTGAGGCCGATGACCTGCCAGACATCGATCAGGGTGGCACTCGCCACCGGGAAGAGGAAGGTCCGCAGCAGCGGCGTCCCGTCCTCGGCGATGCGCGGCCTGCCGCTCTCGTCCGGCACCGGCACGTAGCAGCCGAGCCAGCTCGCTTGGCGGCAGCCGCTGGCGAAGCTCCAGCGCCCGCTGATGCGGAAGCCTCCCGGCACCGCGGCGACCTCGGCCGTGCCGGGGCCCCAGGCGAGCACGGCGCGGCGGTCGCCGAACACCTCCTGCGCCACCTTCGGCGCGAGAAACCCCGCCGATTGCGCGCAGCCATTGCCCTGGCAGACGCACCAGGCGGTGCTGCCATCGGCCTCGGCCAGCGCCTCGATCACCAGCGAGAAGCCGGCAAAATCGAGCTCGGCGCCGCCGAGGTCGCGCGGCAGCAGCAGCCGGTAGAGCCCGGCCGCGTGCAGCGCGTCCACCACCGCCGGCGTGAGCCGGCGCTCGGCCTCGATGGCGTCGCCCGCGGCGGCGATCATCGGCGCAAGATGCCGCGCGGTTTCCACGGCCTGCCGCGCCGCGCTGAGGCTCATCGATCGCCGCCGGCGAAGGGATAGCGCAGATCGCCCGATTTATACTGCGGCGGAAACAGGATCACCTGCTTGCCCGCCTCTTTGAACTGCTCGATATCGTTGCCAGCAATGCCGCGATACTGCACCCAGAGCGTGCGCGGCTCCGGCTGCTCGCCGCTCGCGCCGAACTTGATGTCGCCGACGATGGTGTGGAAGACGGCCCTGTGCATGTACTGCGCCAACACCTGCTGATCGAGGCTCTTGGTTTTGCTGACCGCCTCGCCCAGCACCTCCATCCGCGCATAGGCGAAAGGCGGGGTGTAAAAGCCGAGCGGATCGACCCCCGCCGCCGCGGCCTTCGCCTGATACCGTGTCAGAAATTCTCTGATGCCGGGGAAGTCCATCGTCGGCTCCGGCACATAGGTGTCGAAGTAGACGATGCCGTTGAGCTGCGCGCCGAGCTGCTGCTTCAGCGCGGCGTATTGCAGGCCGATGAGCCCGCCGCCGAACATCCGGGTCTTGAGGCCGAGCTCGCGCATGGCATGCACCATGCCGACGCTGTCGGCGGGATATGAAGCGACATAGACCACGTCCGGGTTCGCCGCCTCAATGGCGCGCACGATCGGCGCAAAATCCACCGTGCCCGGCGGGTAGCTCTTGTCGTAGACGATCTCGAGTCCCCGCTTCTTGGCGTTGACGCGCGCGCCGGCGGTGGCGATCTGCGGGTATTCCGCATTGGCGCCGAGGATGGCGATGGTCTTGGGCTTGGGGTCCATGGTCATCGCCACTTCGACAAATCCGCGCGAGAAGTCGAGGCCGGGATCGTCGCCGGCGGGGACGACGTGGAAGTAGCGCTCGTAATGGAACTCGCGGTTCACCGCCAGGCCATAGAGCCCGAGGAACATCATGCCGTGCTGCATGACGATCGGCATCGCGGGCGCGATCAAATTGGTGCCGTAGCCCGAGAGCACGATGTCGACCTTGTCGACGTCGATCAGCTTGGAATAGATCGCGGGAACGCCGGCGGGATTGCTCTGGTCGTCGTAGAAGACGAGCTTCACCGGCCGGCCGATCAGCCCGCCATTGGCATTGGTCTCGTCAATCCACATCTGCGTCGCCAGCAGCGACGCCTTGCCCGTGCCGGCGAGCGGTCCGGTGAGCGCCATGCCCATGCCGACGGTGATCGGCTCTTCCTCCGCCGCGGCGGTGGCCGCCAGCAGCAGCGTTGCAGCAAAGGCCGCCGAGAATTTCCATGCGGAATGTCGCGCCATGAGCCTGCCTCCCCGCGATCGTCCCTTGTCGTTGGCGGCAGGATAGCCGCTTGGTTTTGGCGCGACCACAGGCTCGGCGCGGGGATGGCGGTTATCCGCGGAGCGTGCTCTCAGACCTTCGCCTGCAACCGCTCGCGGAGCGCGGCGAGCGCCGCCGCCAGCACGGCATGGGGCGGCGCCGCGGCGTCGATCACGACGCAGCGTTGCGGCTCGCGCCGCGCGATCTCGAGAAAGCCCTGGCGCAGCCGTTCGTGAAAATCGCGGTCCTTGCGCTCGAAGCGGGTCTCGCCGCCGGGGCGCGCGGCAGCGCGCGCCAAGCCTGTCGCCACCGGCAGGTCGAGGACCAGCGTCAAATCCGGCGCGAAATCGCCCGCGATGAGGCGGTGAAGCATCGTGAGCTCCGCGAGCTTCACGCCGCCGGCATAGCCTTGATAGGCGAGGGTCGAATCGGCGAAGCGGTCGCATACCACCCAGCGCCCGGAAGCGAGCGCGGGCCAGATGGTCCCGGTGAGATGGCTGCGCCGCGCCGCCACCATCAGCAGCGCCTCGCTCTCGGCGTCCCAGCGCTCAGGCGGGCCTTCGAGCAGCAAACGGCGAATCTCCTCGGCGCCGGGCGCTCCGCCGGGCTCGCGCGTTGCCAGCGCGCCGATGCCGGCCTGCGTCAGCGCCGCAACAAGCCCGCGCAGCAGCGTCGATTTGCCGGCGCCCTCGCCGCCTTCGATGGTGATGAACCGACCGCTGGTCACCGGCCGATGCCGGCGTTCAGCGCTTCTTGCCCCAGAGCAGATAGCCCGCCGTCTCCGCCATGCGGCCCAAGGGACCGAGGCGGTCGACCTCCTGCGTTGCTTGCAGCGGGATCTCGACGGGGTCGCTGTCGGGCGCGGTGATCACCAGCTTGCCGACGACCTGGCCTTTCGCCACCGGCGCCTTGAGCGTGCTGTCATAGACCGCAGTGACTTTGAGGTCCTTGCGCGCCGCCTGCCGCAGGGTCACCGTCGCGTCCTTGGCCGGCGTCACCGCGACCTTGTCCTCGACGCCCATCCAGACCGGCGCCTCGTCGATGGTCTCGCCCGCCTTGACGATGGCGTAGTTGGCGAATTCGCGATAGGCCCAGTCGAGGACGCGCTCGCTCTCCTGCGCGCGCTCCTTCATGCTCTGCATGCCTGCGAGCACGAAGATGACGCGCCGGCCGTTGCGCACCGCCGAGCCGACGAGCCCGTAGCCCGCCTCCTCGGTATGGCCGGTCTTGATGCCGTCGGCGCCGAGATCCTTGTAGAGCAGCGGATTGCGGTTGCCCTGCTTGATGCCGTTATAGGTGAAATCCTTTTCCGCCTCGTAGCGGTAGAATTGCGGGAAGTCCTGGATGAGATGGCGCGAGAGCGTGGCGAGATCGCGCGGCGACATGTAATGGCCGGGCGCCGGCAAGCCGTCGACATTGGCGAAATGGCTGTCCTTCAACCCCATCTTCTGCGCCAGCTCGTTCATCTTGTCGATGAAGGCGGCGACGCTGCCGGCAAGCCCCTCGGCGAGCACGATGCAGGCGTCGTTGCCGGATTGCACGATCATGCCGCGCAGGAGATCCTCGACCTTGGCCTGGCCCGGATAGGGCACGAACATCTTGGAGCCGCCGGTGCGCCAGGCCTGCTCGCTCACCGGCAGCATGTCGTCGAGCTTGGCCTTGCCTTCGGCGAGATAGGTGTAGACGGCATAGGCGGTCATG
>JASHRZ010000625.1 GCA_030037055.1 Alphaproteobacteria bacterium | reverse complement strand
CGCGGTCGGGCCGGGGGCCCGCGACGAGAGCGGCAAACTCATTCCGATCGACCTGAAGGCCGGCGACCGCATTCTGTTCGGCAAATGGTCGGGCACGGAAATCAAGATCGAAGGCGAAGACCTCATCATCATGAAGGAGAGCGATGTGATGGGCGTCGTGGAAGCCGCCGCATCGGCGCGCAAGAAGGCGTGACGCGGATCAAGACGATTTCAACCCTGCAATTGCGGAGACGAGGGAAATGGCCGCCAAGGAAGTCAAATTCTCACAGGACGCCCGCGAGCGCATGCTCAAGGGCATCGACGTTCTCGCCAACGCGGTGAAAGTGACGCTCGGCCCCAAGGGCCGCAACGTGGTGCTCGACAAGTCGTTCGGAGCGCCGCGCATCACCAAGGACGGCGTCACGGTGGCCAAGGAGATCGAGCTCGCCGACAAGTTCGAGAACATGGGCGCGCAGATGATCCGCGAAGTCGCGACCAAGACCAGCGACCAGGCTGGCGATGGCACGACCACCGCGACGGTGCTCGCGCACGCCATCGTCCGCGAAGGCGTCAAGGCGGTCGCCGCCGGGCTTAACCCCATGGATTTGAAGCGCGGCATCGAGACCGCCGTGGAGGCGGTGGTCGAGGATTTGAAAAAGCACTCGAAAAAGGTCTCGACCAATGAAGAGATCGCCCAGGTGGGCACGATCTCCGCCAATGGCGACAAGGAAGTCGGCGAGATGCTTTCGAAGGCGATGCAGAAGGTCGGCAACGAGGGCGTGATCACGGTCGAGGAAGCCAAGAGCATGGAGACCGAGCTCGAGGTGGTCGAAGGCATGCAGTTCGACCGCGGCTACATCTCGCCCTATTTCGTCACCAACGCCGACAAGATGATCTGCGAGCTGGAGGATCCCTATATCCTCATCCACGAGAAGAAACTGTCCAACCTCCAGCCGCTGCTGCCGCTGCTGGAAGCCGTGGTGCAGAGCGGCAAGCCGCTGCTGATCATCGCCGAGGAGGTCGAGGGCGAAGCGCTCGCCACGCTGGTGGTCAACAAGCTGCGCGGCGGCTTGAAGGTGGCGGCGGTGAAAGCGCCGGGCTTCGGCGATCGCCGCAAGGCGATGCTCGAGGACATCGCCATCCTGACGGCCGGCCAGATGATCAGCGAGGAGCTCGGCATCAAGCTCGAGAACGTGACGCTCGGCATGCTGGGCAAGGCCAAAAAGACGCGGATCGAGAAGGAGAACACCACGATCATCGACGGCGCCGGCAAGCGGCAGGACATCCAGGGTCGGATCGGCCAGATCCGGGCGCAGATCGAGGAAACCACGTCGGACTATGACCGCGAGAAGCTGCAGGAGCGCCTGGCGAAGCTCGCCGGCGGCGTCGCGATCATCCGCGTCGGCGGCGCCACCGAGGTCGAGGTGAAGGAGCGCAAGGACCGCGTCGACGACGCCATGCATGCCACGCGCGCCGCGGTCGAGGAGGGCATCGTCGCCGGCGGCGGCGTGGCGCTGCTCTACGCCAGCAAGGTGCTCGCCAAGCTCAAGCCCGCCAATGACGACCAGAAGGTGGGTATCGACATCGTGCGCCGCGCCTTGCAGACCCCGGTGCGGCAAATCGCGGAAAACGCCGGGGTCGACGGCTCGATCGTGGTCGGCAAGCTGCACGACAAGGCCGACCCGAACTATGGCTATGATGCCCAGAACGCCGAGTACGTCGACATGCTGAAGGCCGGCATCATCGACCCGACCAAGGTCGTGCGCCTTGCGCTCCAGGATGCGGCATCGGTCGCGGGGCTGCTGGTCACCACCGAAGCGATGGTAGCGGAGAAGCCCGAGCCGAAACCCGCTCCGGCGATGCCGCATGGCGGCGGCGGCATGGACTTCTGATCATCGGGTCCGGCAAGAGGACCGCTTCGGCGGTCCTCTTTTTTTTGCGCCTAGGCCGCGGTCTCGACGGGGCGCGCCAGCAGGCGTTGGGGGGGCAACGATACGGTCACGGTCGTGCCGAGGCCGACGCGGCTGTCGATGCGGAGCCTGCCGCCGTGAAGCTCGACCATCGCCTTGGTCAGCGGGAGGCCGAGGCCGGTGCCGGGATAACGCCGCGCCAGGCGGCTGTCGACCTGGCCGAAGGGGCTGAGCGCCTTGGCGAGATCAGCGGCGGCGATGCCGATGCCAGTATCGGCCACACTGAGGTGGAAGCCCTCGGCATCGGCGCGCGCGCGCAGCACGACGCTGCCCCCGGCGGGCGTGAACTTCACCGCGTTCGACAGCAGGTTCAACAGGATCTGCTTCAGCCGGCGATCATCGCCGCGCAACGCCGGCAACCCCGGCGGCAGCTCGGCGGCGAGCGCGACCTGCGCCGCCTCGGCGCGCGGACGGATCAGGCGCAGGCAGGACTCGGCGGCGGCGACGATGTCGAGCGGTTCCTCCTGCAGCTCGAGCTTGCCGTATTCGACCTTGGAGAGGTCGAGCACGTCGTTGATGAGCTCAAGCAGATGCTCTCCGCTGTCGCGGATGTCGACGGCATAGTTTACATAGCGCGGATTTCCCAAGGGCCCGAATTTCTGTCCCGCCAGCAGATCGGCGAAGCCGATGATCGCGTTCAGCGGCGTGCGCAGCTCGTGGCTGGTGTTGGCGAGGAACTCGGATTTCGAGCGACTGGCGGTCTCGGCCTCCTCCTTGGCCATCCGCAGCTCGCGCCAGGCAGCCTCGCGCTCGCCCGACTGGCGGAAATAGATCAGCGCGACGAAGAGGCCGACGCCGGCAAGCGAAAGGAAGATGACGAGCCCGAGCCCGGCGCTCTGGCGCAGATTGCGATTGAGGAAGGCGTCGGCGGGGACGTCGACGGCGAAGGCGCCCATGAGCTCGTCGAGATGCCAGGGCGGCTTCCCGGGCTGCTGCCGGTTGTGGCAGTCGACGCAGCTCTGCTGCGTCGCGACCGAGGGATAGACGGTGCGGAACACCCGCGCATCGCCGAGATTGATCAGGCGGGAGACCGGCTTCGGGTCGGCCTCGCCGGCAAGCGCCTCGATGGTCGCGGCCATATCGGCATCGGCGGGCGGCGTGGCAATGGCGCGGCCAATGCGCCCGACCCAGCGCATGCGCAGCGTCGCGTCGGCGTCGCGCATGCGGTTGAAGAGCTCGATGGAATGCGCGCGGAAGCTGGCCGGCACCGGCGCGTCGGCGCGGGCGAAGCTGCCGCGCAGGTCGGAATAATTGGTGACGAAGGCGTCGACGAGCTGCAAGGCGGTCGCCTCTTCCTCGCCCTTGTCGGCGGTATAGGCGCGCAGGCTCATGCCATAGACGGCATAGCCGAGGCCGGCCGCGAACGCCGCCGCGAAGACGGTGAAATAGAGGAAGCCCAGTCCCGGCTTCGAACAGAGAAATCCTTTGATGTCGAGGCCGAACATCAGCGTCCGTCCGGAGGCAGCGCAGACGAGGCAAGACTAGGGCGGGAGAGCTAACGAGAGATGAACCGGAAAGGAGCGGCGGCCGGTGATCTCGGGTGAGCACCACGTCCGGTACGAAAAGGTTAAAGGTTGGTGACCGATGGCCGGTCGCGCGCTTGTGAAGGTTGCTGGTTTCGGCCAACACTGCATTCGCCCTTGGCCGGCCTATGCGCCGGCGGCGGCGCCCCATGTTCCAGGGCGAGGACGCAATGCGGCCGCCAATCGTAAGCCTCTGCCCAAGAAGGAGATTTCGTCGTGTCAACCCAGCATTGCTTCACCGGTGCCACTCGCGCCGGGGCGTTGTCGCTGGCACTGGCGCTGCCTGCCGCCTCGGCGGCACTTGGCCAGGAGGCGGCGGCGCGCCGCTGCAGGCGCAGACGCCGACGGGACAGGTGAGCGAGTCGAAGTAGCCGGGCTCGGTCGGGAAGGGGCCGCGGCGCCACCGCGCCGCGGCCGCCATGTTCTTCACTTCGAGCTGGCAGGGTCCCAGTACTTTTTGGCGGCGTCGTAGACGGCGTGCGTCCAGGCGCCTTCGGGCTTCTTGGTGATGACCGGCGTCGATTTCGAGGACAGCAGAATCGATACGGTGCGCTCGTAATCGGCGGGCACGAGATAGCCCAGCGGCTTCTGGATGTCGACGAGCTTGGCGATCTCGCCCATCATCCGCTTCTGGTGCTTCTCGGTCTGCGCCCCGGTGGCGTCGTTGTCGAGCACGATCTGGGCCGCCGCATCAGGGTTCTTGACCGCCCAGGCCCAACCTTTGTCGGAGGCGGCGATGAACTTCGCCAGCTTCTCGGCATAGGCGGCGTCCTTGAGCTTGTCGCCATTGGCGTAGAGCCCGTCCTCAAGCGTCGCCACGCCTTCGTCGGAGTATTTGAAGACCACGAGATCCTCGGGCTTGTAGCCGGCGTCGATCACCTGCCAGTACTCGTTATAGGTCATGGTCGAGATGCAGGAGGCCTGCTTCTGGATCAGGGGGTCGACGTTGAAGCCCTGCTTCACCACGGTCACGCCCTTGGCGCCGCCCTCGGTCGGGATGTTGAGCTTGGCCATCCAGGCGAGGAAGGGATACTCGTTGCCGAAATACCAGACACCCAAGGTATGGCCCGGGAAATCGGCCGGCGTCTTGATTCCGCTTGATTTGAGGCAGGTCAGCTCGAGCCCGGCACGCTGGAAGGTCTGGGCGATGTTGACCAACGGCACGCCCTTCTCGCGCGCGGCAAGCGCCGCTGGCATCCAGTCGACGATGACGTCGGCGCCGCCCGCCGCCAGCACCTGCTCGGGCGCGATGTCGGGACCGCCCGGCTTGATCGTCACGTCGAGCCCGGCGTCCTTGTAGAAGCCCTTGTCCTTGGCGACGTAATAGCCGGCGAACTGTGCCTGGGTCACCCATTTGAGCTGGATGGTGACGGCGTCGGCGGCCTCAGCCGAAGCCGCCCTCGCCAGCAACCCCCCGGCCGCGACGGCCGCGAGCAGAATTTTCCTCATCAGAACCCTCCTCCTCATTGCCGGCCCCTCGGGCCGCTTACGACTGCTTGCGAAACGATGCATGCCAGAAAGTCAGGCTGCGCTCGATGAGCGCGATGCCGCCATACGCGGCCGAGCCGGACAGCGCCGCCACCCAGATGGTCGCCCAGACCAGCGGAATATCCATGCGTCCGACACCGGCGGAGATTCGGAAACCCATGCCCTGGATCGGCGTGCCGAAGAACTCGGCGACGATGGCGCCGATCAGCGCCAGGGTCGAGTTGACCTTGAGCGCGGTGAAGAGGAAGGGCAGCGCCGCCTGCAACCGCGCGAAACGCAGGGTCTGGCCGTAACTCGCGGCATAGGTGCGCATGAGGTCGCGCTCGATGCGGCCGAGCGCGCCCAGCCCGGCGATGGTGCTCACCAGCATCGGGAAGAAGGTCATGATCACGACGACGGCCGCTTTCGACTGCCAGTCGAAGCCGAACCACATCACCATGATCGGCGCGATGCCGACGATGGGCAGCGCGCTGACGAGATTGCCGATCGGCAACAGCCCGCGCTGCAGGAACGGCACGCGGTCGACCAGCACGCCGGTGAGAAAACCGGCGCCGCAGCCGATGAGGTAGCCGGGCACCATGGATTTGAGGAAGGTCTGGACGAAATCCTCGCCCAGCACCGGCAGGGAGGTGAAAAGCACCGCGGCGATGCGGCTGGGCGGCGGCAGCAGCACCACGGGGACGGCGAAGCCCTCGGTGAGAACCTGCCAGAGATAGAGCAGCCAGAGGCCGAACAGCAGCGGGATGGCGAGATCGACCGCCGGCGAGCGCATCGCTTCGCCCCAGGCGGCGCCGCGCTCGAGCGCCCGCCAGACAAGGAGCGTCAGCGCCAGGAGGCCGAGCCAGAGGCCGGCGGCCTCCGCTCCGGCGGCGCCGGCATCGAGCAGGAGATAAAGCGCCGCGGCGCCGGCGAGGCTGCCGGCCAGCGCCAGCGCGGCCTCGATTGCGGTGACCGCTACCGGTAAGACGCGCCCCCCGCCGCCCCGAAGGGGGGGAGAGGGGCGGAGAGGAGCAAGAAACAGCGGCACGGCGGCGATAAGCGCCAGCAGCCACAAGGCGAGCGGCCATCCCGTCCAATGCGCCTCGCCCAGCGGCAGGCCAAGGGCCACGAGGCCGAGCGCGAGAAAGACCGCGAGGACGGGATCGAGGCGGTTCATGGCCGGCCGCCCATATGCTCGATGGTGAGGCGCTCGGCCAATCCCACGGTGGCGACGGAGAGGCCGGCGACCAGGGCGGCGACGACGAGGGCGGCCCAGATCTGCACCGTCTGGCCGTAATAGGAGCCGGTCAGCAGCCTTGCGCCCAGCCCGGCCTGGGCGCCGGTCGGCAGCTCGCCGACGATGGCGCCGACGATGGCGAGCGCCACCGCGACCTTGAGACTGGCAAAGAGATAGACCACCGCCGAGGGCCAGCGCAGCTTCCAGAAGATCTGGCCGGTGCCGGCATTGTAGGTGCGCACGAGGTCGAGATGGATGGGGTCGGGCGACGTCAGCCCCTTGACCATGCCGATGGTCACCGGGAAGAAGCAGAGATAGGCCGAGATGATCGCCTTGGGCACCAGCCCGACGAAGCCCAGCGAGCCCAGCACCACGATGATCATCGGCGCGATCGCCAG
>JASHRZ010000624.1 GCA_030037055.1 Alphaproteobacteria bacterium | reverse complement strand
GAGGATCGACGAGAGCGTCTTGCGCATGACACCCAAGCCTTTGGCCGCTTCGGTGACGGTCAGGCCGAGCGCCTTGAGGCAGTCCTCCCGGACGATCGCGCCAGGGTGCGGGGGAGCCTACATCTCCATGCGTCTTTGCTAGTGGTAATCGACCAAATCGACATCGGTCGCGTCTTCATCCTCGATGCGGAATACAAGCCGCCAATTGCCTGACACCGACACCGCCGAGAAGCCGTTCAGGTCGCCAGCGAGCTGGTCAACCGATACCCGGCGATGTTCATGTTCATCGGGTTCGTAGCGGTCGACAGCGGCGCCAACAGGGCGCAAGCGCTTCACCTGTTGGGCACTCACGCCTCTTTTGTCCCCAGAGGTAAAGAGCCGTTCCAGCCCTTTGTGCCGAAACCTCGGGTTACGAAAATCAAATTCCTTCTGAGGCGCCCGAAGCAGCGCGCGAAAAAGCCGCCGCGCGAGCGCAGAACGATTCCTCCGGGCCCACCCATAAGGACGACGCGGCAGGGCGAGGTCACCCCGAGCGGGCGGCTTTGAGCAGATCGGAGAGTTTGCGCTGGGGATCGGCGAGGGCGTCTTTCGCCAGGGCGGCGCGCGCCGTTGCGAGGCGCCGCAGCACCCCCATGTCGCGGCCGTTGTTGACGGTGATCGCCGCGGCGATGCGCCCTTCGGCGTCGAGGCCGAGCAAGCTGAAGGCGCCGGCGGCGGGATCGCCGCGGAGCAGCGGCTCAAGCCGCGCCTCGAACAGACCCAGCGCCTGGATGTTGCAGTCGTACTGGTCGGTCCAGAGCCACGGCAGTTCGGCATAAGGCTCGGCCGCGCCGAGCATGGCGGCGGCGACGATGGCCGCCTGGTTGAGCGCGACCTGCCAGGATTCGATGCGGATAGCGCGGCCCAGAATCGGACTGTCATGCCGGGTCACGTCGCCGGCCGCGAAGATGTCGGGATCGCCGGTGCGGCCCCAGGCGTCGACGCAGATGCCATCCTCAACGGCAAGCCCCGCCGCCTGGGCCAGCGCGGTGTTGGGCTCGGCGCCGATGCCGGCGATGGCGAGGTCGCAGGGATAGGCGTGGCGCGCGCTCTCGACCAGCGGACGGCCGTCGGCGCCGCGCGCGAGCGCCTTGAGCCGCGCATCGAACTCGAAGGCGACGCCGTGGCGCTCATGCAAGGCGCGCACGAAATCGCTGATGAGGGCGGGGACGGCGCGGCTCATCAGCCGCGGCGCCATCTCCAGCACGGTCACTGCGGCGCCGAGCTTGCGCGCGGAAGCGGCGATCTCCAAGCCGATGAAGCCGCCGCCGATCATGACGACCTCGCCGCCCGACCGGAGGGCGGCGCGGATGCGCTCGGCATCGGCGAGGCTGCGCAGATAGTGGACCGGCACGGCGGTCCCGAGCGTCGCCGGCAGCGTGCGGCCGCTGCAGCCGGTCGCCAGCAGCAACCGGTCGTACCCCACGCGCTCGCCGCCGGCGAGGAGTACGGTCTTGCCCGCGCGGTCGATGGCCTCGGCGCGCGCGCCGAGCTTCAGGCGGATGCGTTGCTCGGCATAGAAGCTCTCGGGCTTGAGCGCGAGCCGCGCGGCGTCGAGCGCGTCGGTGATGAAGGCCTTGGACAGCGGCGGCCGGTCATAGGGCAGATGCGGCTCGTCGCCGATCAGCAGGATATCGGCCTCGGGCGACTTCTGGCGCAGCACCTCAGCCGCGCGCATCCCCGCGGGACCGGCGCCGATGATGACGAAGCGGCCGCTCAATGCAGGTGCACGTACTCGTACTCGACCGGCAGATTGTTGATGCCGCGCTCGGGCGGGGTGATCCAGCTCGCCATCTTGCCGGGCGTCACGACGCGCTGCATCAGGCTCTTGACGAAGGCGCGGTCGCTCGCCGAGGGGATCCAGTCCTTGAGTCTCGCCTGGTAGTCGGCGGCGGGGATGAGCTTGCCCTCGGGATCCACCGGCTGGTTCGCCCAGACGCCGATGGCGCGGCGGAAGCGCTCGCTCGGCAACTTCAGCTCGAAGCCGAAGCCGGCCTTGGCGATGAGGCGGTTCCAGCGCTTCACGCCGATCTCGCAGTCGCGGATATAGGCGGTGCGCGTCACCTCGTTCATGGCGTTGCGCAGCGGCACCTCCTCGGTGGTGACGCCGCCCTTGCCGTCGGGTTCCTCGAGCGTGAAGGTGGCATCGCAGCAGATGTGGTCCTGGTAGTTCGCCTCGTCGGGGCGGCCCTTGAGGCCGGTGGCGAAATAACTGGCCGCGTTCGAGGAGTTCTCCGCCCCGAAGAGATCGAGCGAGGACGTGAACCAGAAATTGAGATAACGCTGGATCATCGGCAGATCGATCGCACCCTTGGCGCGGATCTGGGCCGGGTCCTCGCTGCCGAGCTCCTTCATCACTTCGAGCGTGCGGCGCACGACGCGGCCGATGCCGGTCTCGCCGACGAACATGTGGTGCGCTTCCTCGGTGAGCATGAAGTTGCAGGTCCGCGACAGCGGATCGAAGCCGCTCTCGGCAAGGCTCTTCAGCTGGAACTTGCCGTCGCGGTCGGTGAAGTAGGTGAACATGAAGAAGGACAGCCAGTCGCTGATCGGCTCGTTGAAGGTGCCGAGGATGCGCGGCTTGTCGCGGTCGCCGGAATGGCGGGCCAGCAGCTCCTCCGCCTCCTCGCGCCCGTCGCGGCCGAAATAGGCGTGGAGGAGATAGACCATCGCCCAGAGATGGCGGCCTTCCTCGACATTGACCTGGAAGAGGTTGCGCAGATCGTAGAGCGACGGGCAGCTATGGCCAAGCAGCCGCTGCTGCTCGACCGAGGCGGGCTCGGTGTCGCCTTGGGTGACGATGAGCCGGCGCAGCGTGGAACGGTGCTCGCCCGGCACTTGCTGCCAGACCGGCTTGCCGTATTCGTCGCCGAAGCCGATGCGGCGGTCGGGGACGGCGTCGGCAAGAAAGATGCCCCAGCGGTAATTCGGCATCTTGACGGCGCCGTAGCTAGCCCAGCCCTTGGCGTCGACCGAGACCGCGGTGCGCAGATAGACCTCGGCGTCAAGGAAGTCGGTGGGCCCGAGCGCGCGCCACCACTCGATGAAATGCGGCTGCCAGTGCTCCAGCGCCCGCTGCAGACTTCGGTTCTCGTCGAGATGGACGTTGTTCGGAATTAGTTCCTGATAATCAATGGCCATTCAGACCCTCTCCCATTTGAAGTGTGGTTTCGAGCCGCTGCCGAAGAGCTTCAGCGCGCCCTGCTCGCCGGTCGCATTGGGCCGGTTGAAGATCCAGTTCTGCCAGGCGGAGAGACGGCCGAAGATGCGCGTCTCCATCGTCTCCGGCCCAGCGAAGCGCAGGCTCGCCTCGAGGCCGGTGAGCGCGTCGGGCGACAGGCTCGCGCGCTCCTCGACGGCGAGGCGGATCTCGTCGTCCCAATCGAGCTCGTCGGGCGCGAAGGTAACTAGGCCCAGCTCGAGCGCGCGGGCGGCGCCGAGCTCTTCGCCCAAAGCCTCCTTCAAGACGCGCTCGGCCGCGGCATTATCGCCGCAGAAGCGGGTGGAGAGTCGGGTCGTGCCGTTCACCATCTCGAGCGCGCCCGCATTGGCGCTGGAAAGCGCGATGCGCGGCGCGTCGTTGTCGCCCTCCGGCAGCGCCAGCATGTAGGAGCGATCGGCGGCGAGCGCCAGCTCCATCAGCGTGCCGGCAAAGCAGGAGCCGCGGTCGATGATGGCGAAGAGGCTGCGCGAGGAGACGTCGAGGCGGGCAAGCGTGCGGCGCAGGAAGGCTTGCGTCTCGCGCACGAACCACTGGCCGCCATGCCGGTCCATGGCTTCGTCGCTCGCCAGCACGGAAGCGGCCGAGCCGCGCGTCTTGAGCAGCAATGTCCCGAGCTCGAGCTCGTTGACGCGCAGCATCAGGATGGCGTCGTCGAGCTCGCGCGCCATGGCGAGCGGCCACCAGCCCGCACCCGCCGCCTCGATCTCGGCGAGATTGCGCGGCGCCTCTTCGGGCGCGCTGACGGTGAGCCTCGCCACCCGCTGCTCGCGGTCGAAGGCGACATCGACCCAGCGGTAGTGATAGCCCTTTTCGTCGACAGTGCGCTCGAGCGGCGGCAGCCGCACGCCGGAAGCGGCCTCGGGCGCGCGGCCGCTTTGCGCCGCCAGCGCCCGGGCCCGCTCCTGCACGAGGTCGGCAAAGCGCGCCGGCGGCGCGGTATGGTCGACGAGCTTCCACTGCTTGGCGCGGTCGGCGCGCACGCCTTCGGCGGTGGTGCAGAAGACATCGGCGAGGTCGCGCCGCACCTTGCGCTTGTCGACGAGGCGGGTGAGGCCGCCAGTGCCGGGCAGCACGCCGAGCAGCGGCACTTCCGGCAGGCTCACGGTAGTGGAGCGGTCGTCAACCATGACGATCTCGTCGCAGGCGAGCGCCACCTCGTAGCCGCCGCCAGCGCAGGTGCCGTTGAGCGCGGCGAGGAATTTGAGTCCGGTGCTGCGGCTCGATTCCTCCATGCTATTGCGCGTCTCGTTGGTAAATTTGCAGAAATTCACCTTCCAGGCATGGGAAGAGGATCCCAGCATGTAGATGTTGGCGCCGGCGCAGAACATGCGTTCCTTGCCGCTGGTGAGCACGACGCATTTCACCGCGGGATGCTCGAAGCGGATGCGGTTCAGGGCGTCGTTGAGCTCTATATCGACGCCAAGATCGTAGGAATTGAGCTTGAGCTTGTAGCCCGGCTTGATCCCCCCGTCCTCGGCGACGTCGAGGACGAGCCGCGCCACGGCGCCGTCGAGCTCGAGCCGCCAATGCTTGTAGCGCTCGGGATGGGTGTCGAAGGTGATCATTCGGCGCCTCCGGCCGCGCTTGTTCGTTAGCGGCAATATAATTCATATTGATACCAGGTCAAGCAGTATTATGCAGATGGGCACCGAAACCGGCCTGGGCGGGAGAATTGACCCGCCGAGTCAGGATGCGCTCGCGTTGGAGCTCTGCCTCGCTGCGCCGGCCTTCTCCATTTTGCTCATTTTCGAACGAGGACTGACATAAGAAAAATCGATCGCGCGCGCTCCGAAGCGGGTCCGGGCTTTGCTGCGGCAGCTCGGTTATCCTCTCGGCAAAACCGTCGGAAATGCCGCGCAGCCGCTCGCGAAAAGCCAAAATCCAAAAGCATTGGACGAGCCAAGCGCGGCGGCGCGGCGGGTAGCAAGCGGGCTCGCGCGCCGACAAGCCGCGCCGAGGCCTCCCGTGCTGAAGAACATCACGCCGCCGCTGGCGACGTTGCGGATCGACCTGCGCTTGCTTGACGGCGCGCCGCTGAAGCGCTCCGTTCGACGCCGTGCGTCCTTCGACTGCTCGCTACGCTCGCGCTCAGCATGAGGTGATTTTCTTTGTGCCATCAATCTTCTTGACACGAACAACCTGGTTTATGCCGTCAATCAAGTCTCCTCTTCCTGAGCTTCGCCCAAAGCGCCGTGTCGAAGGACGCACGGACTCCTTGCAGCGAAGAAGCGCTACTCCGCGACCGCTGCCTTGAGCTCGCGGAAGCTCTGTTCCACCGTCTTGCCCGCCGTGTCGACGCGGGCATCGGCCTTGGCGTAGAGCGCGTTGCGGCCGGCGAGGATGCGGCGAAGATCCTCCATCGCCTGCTGGTTCTCGGCCATCGGCCGCGTGTCGCCTTGCGCGACGACGCGGCTCATATGCTCCTCCGGCGCGGCGGTGAGCCAGACCGTGTAGCAGGTCGAGAGCAGCAGGTCGAGGGTCGCGGGCTCGGAGACGATGCTGCCCCCGGTGGCGATCACGGCGCGGCCATAGCGCTCGATCACTGTCTCCAGCGCGCGGCGCTCGTAGCGGCGATACGCGGCCTGGCCGTAGAGATCGAAGACCTCGGAGAGCCGCATGCCGCTCTCGCGCTCGATCTCGCGGTCAAGCTCGATGAAGGGCACACCGAGCTGCTGCGCCAACATCGCCCCGAGGGTCGATTTGCCCGCGCCGCGCAAGCCGATGAGGGCGATGCGGTGCCGCCGTCCGCTCTCCACCGCCGCGCCGAAGGTCTCGGTCAGCAGCCGGCGCGCCTGCCCCAAATCCTTGGGCTGCAGCCGGCCCAAGGTCTGAATCAGGAGCGTAAGCTCCACCGGCCGGTCAGGCTCCTCGCGCACGAGATCGCCCAAAGGCAGGCCCATAGCATGGGCGATCTGGCGCAGTAGCACGATCGAGATATTGCCATGCCCGGCTTCGAGCTGGGCGAGGTAGCGCTCCGACACCTTGGAATCCCGCGCCAGGATCTTGCGCGTCATGCCGCGCCGGGCGCGCCCCTCGCGGATGCGGTCGCCGAGCAGCCGGAGATACCCGGCCTCGCCGTTCTCGGCACGCCGCTCCTTCAGCTCCGCTCCCTGGCGTACCGCCATGCCTTGCTCCTCGCCGGCACCTTTGTGCCTATCCGCCCAGTCCATATGTACTATAATGCTTGCCAAACGCAAGGCATGCATTATAGTCGCCACCGCCGGGCAGGACCAGCCCGGAAACGAGGGGCGCCGAGGAGACGGGTGGAGCCGCGACTTACGATCCTGGTCGGCACCATGACCGGCACGGCGCAGCTCGTCGCCGACGAGCTCGGCGATGCGCTG
>JASHRZ010000076.1 GCA_030037055.1 Alphaproteobacteria bacterium | reverse complement strand
GCACATCGCCGGGCTGCAGCAGCGCGAGCCCGCGGCGGATCGCCCGGGCACGCTCGCCCACCTCCTCGGCCCTGGGGCACTGGGCGAGGATGGCGCGGCGGATCGAGGCCGGATCCTCGCCGCGCGGATTGTCGTCGGTAATGATGACGAGGTCGGCGAGGCGTTGCGCGATCTCGCCCATTTGCGGCCGCTTGCCGGCGTCGCGGTCGCCGCCGCAGCCGAAGACGGCGACAAGCCGGCCGCGGCAATGGGCGCGCAGCGCCGCGAGCACGGTCTCGAGCGCGTCGGGGGTGTGCGCATAGTCGACGATCACCGGCGCGCCGTTGGCATGGCTCGCCACATGCTCGAGCCGGCCCGGCACGCCCTGCAGCAGCGCCAGCGCGTCGAGCGCGCCCTCGACCGGCGCGCCGGCGGCGATGGCGAGGCCGAGCGCGGCGAGCGCGTTGCTGGCCTGGAAGGCTCCCATCAGCGGCAGGACGAAGACGCGGCGCTCGCCGAACACCTGGAGGTCGAGCTCCTGGCCGGCCGCGAGTGGCCGCGCCGCGACCAGGTGCAGATCGGCGCCGGGCGCGCCGCCGAAGGTGATCACGCTCTGGCCGCGCTGGCGGCAGAGCCGATCCAGCCGCATGGCCTCGGCGCTCTCGGCGTTGAGCACGGCGGTGCCTTCGGGAGGCAGCAACTCGGTGAAGAGCCGCGCCTTGGCGGTGAAATAGGCCTCCATGTCGCGGTGATAGTCGAGATGGTCGCGCGTCAGGTTGGTAAAGGCCGCGGCCGAAAGCTCGAGCCCGTCGAGGCGATACTGGTCGAGGCCGTGGCTCGAGGCCTCG
This sequence comes from Alphaproteobacteria bacterium, assembly GCA_030037055.1. Taxonomy (GTDB): domain Bacteria; phylum Pseudomonadota; class Alphaproteobacteria; order ATCC43930; family CGMCC-115725; genus DAHUYF01. The sequence continues at coordinate 4,875 of JASHRZ010000076.1, read as the reverse complement.
AGCGCCACATGATCGATGCCGCTGCGCGCGAGGATGTTCAGCTCGCGGTGCAGCGACACCGGATCCGGAGTGGTGAGCGCCCCCGGCTGCTCGAAATCCGGACCGACGATGCCGATGGTGCCGAGGCTCGCCGCGCGATGGCCGAGGTGCTGCCAGATCTGTCGGGTGAAGACGGTGACCGAGGTCTTGCCGTTGGTGCCGGTGACGGCGACCAGCGTCTCGGGCTGAGGCGCGTAGAAGCGCGCGGCCATGCGCGCCAGGCGCCGGCGGGGATTGGCGTCGAAGACGAGATAGACCGGAGGCTGGTTCTTTGCCAGGCCGGAAAGCGCGCCGGGATCGTCGCTCAGCACCGCGACCGCGCCGCGCGCCACCGCGTCCTCGACGAAGCGCCGCCCATGGGTCTTGCTGCCGGCGAGCGCGGCGAAGAGAAAGCCGGGTTTGACGGTGCGGGAATCGGCGGTGAGGCCGCGAATATCGGGATTGCCGGGCGGCGAGAGGGTGAGGGGGCCTTGTGCGCCGTCCATGAGTTCAGTTAGCCGCAATGGTCCGCCCCTGGGGGCTCAGCGAATCCACCATCAGAGAACGGCGAATTTCGGGCGATTCTTCGTCGACCGGTTGGATTCCGACGAGCGGCGCCATGCGCAGCACGACGCGCCCGACCGCGGGCGCCGCCGCCCAGCCGCCGGTGGCGAAGCCGTGGGACTCCCGGGTGCCTTGCGGCTCGTCGATGCAGATCATGACGACATAGCGCGGCTCGGTGATGGGGAAGACGCCGATGAAGGAGGAGAGCAGCCCGTGCTTCTCATAGCGGCCGCCGGCGACTTTCTCCGCAGTGCCGGTCTTGCCGCCGATGAGATAGCCAGGTGCCTCGGCGAGCTTGCCGGTGCCGCGTTCGACGACGAGACGCAGCAGGCGGCGCATCGTCTCGGAGGTGCGCGCCGACAACACCTGCTGGCCGGAGGGGGCATAGCCGGCGGGGTGCTTGATCAAGCTGGCGCGGTGCAGCACGCCACCGTTCACCACCGCGCTTACCGCCGTCGCCATCTGCAGCGGGCTCACCGAAATGCCGTGGCCGAAGGCGACGGTCATGCTATTGACCTGCCGCCAGGGCGACGGCACCAGCGGCGCGCCGATCTCGGGCAGCTCGAAGGCGGGGGCCTTCAGCAGGCCAAGGCGCCCGAGGAAATCCTTCTGCCGCTCGCTGCCGGCTTCGAGCGCCATCCTGGCCGAGCCGATATTCGAGGAATATTCGAAGATCTCCGGCACGGTGAGCCAGCGCCGTTGCGGATGGTCGTCATGGATGGTGAAGCGATCGATTTGGATCGGCCTGGTGGCGTCGTAGCTGCTGGCGAGCGTCGCCGTGCGCGCCTCGAGCGCCATGGCCGTATTAAAGATCTTGAAGGTCGAACCCATCTCGTAGATGCCGAGCGTCGCGCGGTTGAAGATGGCGTCGTCGCTCGTGCTTCCGGGCGCGTTCGGATCGAAATCCGGCAGCGACGTCATGGCGATCACTTCGCCCGTGCTCACGTCCATGACGATGCCCATGCCGCCGATGGCGTTGAACTCGGTGATTTGACGCGCGATCTCGTCGCGCAGGATGTATTGCACGCGAACATCGAGCGACAGCTCGACCGGCCCGTGCCGGTCGCGCAGGATTTCGTCGAAGCCGCGCTCGATGCCGGCAAGCCCCTTGCCGTCGCGATCGACGTAGCCGACGACGTGCGCGGCGAGGCTGCCCTTGGGATAGACGCGGTGGCCTTCCGCCTGGAATTGCAGGCCGGGGATGCCGAGGCGATTGACCGCGAATTCCTGGCTCGGCGTCAGCGGGCGCTTGATCCAGACGAAGCTCTTGTCGGAGGCGAGCTTGGCGGCGATCTCGCTCTCGCCGACATCGGGCAGCAGGGCGGCAAGCTTCTGTGCCACGCGCTCGGGATCCCGGATCAATTTCGGGTTGGCGTAGAGCGACGGCATATCGAGCGTGGTGGCGAGCAGCACCCCGTTGCGGTCGACGATGGCGGCGCGCGCCGCCTCGGGCTTCTCAACGGCGTGCGAGCGCACGAGCCGCGTCTCGCCGGCCTTGAAACCGGCGACCTCGACGAGGCGCGCGCCGATCACCAGGAAGGCGAGGCCGAACAGCGCCGCGGTGATGATGAGCCGGGTATGGCTCGTCTCCAGCGCCTGCATGGCCGGCCCTTCGAGCGGCGCCGGCGCGCAGGGCGCCGGCTTGAAATGCCGCGGCCGGCAGGGGTTGTCGTCGCGCTCGCAGGCGGCGGGCCTCATGGCACGGGCCCCGCTCCGGCATTGCTGAGCCGCGGCGCCGCCGTCAGCTGGGAGGAGGCTGACGACGGCGCGGCGGCGGCCACCGCGGCAGGAGGCATGGGGGATCGCCGCGGCAGTTGTTCAATGCGCCCGATCTGCTGCGTGCCGATCGGGCCGAGGCTGAGATAGCGCTTGGCGAGCTGCTCGAGCCGCGCCGGCTGGTTGAGGAAGCTCCACTCCGCGCCAAGCACGCGGATCTGCTCTTGCCCGGCACCGATCTGGCGGTTGAGACGGCTGAGCTGGTCCTCGAGCTGCAGCACCTCGTATTTCACTTGGAACATGGCATAGCCGGTTATGCCGACCAGCAATGTCCAGAGCAGGCTGGAGAGGCGCATCATGCCGCCTTCTCCCAGATCGGCGCCGTGGTGCGCTCGGCCGCGCGCAGCCGAGCAGAGCGCGCGCGGGGATTGCGCTCGATCTCGGCGTGGCCGGGGGTTACTGGCTTCTTGGTGATGAGGCGGAAGCTCGGCGCGCGCAATGGCGGCGCCGGACGGTGACGCGAGGCCCTGGGTGCCGCCGCGCTGCGCTCGCGCAGGAACTCCTTGACCTTGCGGTCCTCGAGCGAGTGGAAGGAGACGATGGCCAGGCGCCCACCCGGCGCCAGCAGCCGCTCGGCCGCCAGCAGCGCGCGCTCGAGCTCGCCTAGCTCGTCATTGACCTCCATGCGCAGCGCCTGGAAGGTGCGGGTCGCAGGGTCGATGCCGCCGCTTGCCGGTACGACGGCGCGGACGATACGGGCAAGCTCGGCGGTTCGGGTCAGGGGCGCCTTCCGTCGGGCGGCGACGATGGCGCGGGCGACGCGACGGGCGAAACGCTCCTCGCCATAGATATAGATGAGATTGGCGAGCGCGCTTTCCGAGAGAGTGTTGACGAGATCGGCCGCGGTGGCGCCGTCGCGGCCCATGCGCATGTCCAGCGGCCCGTCGGCGCGGAAGGAGAAGCCGCGTCCGGCATCCTCGATCTGCGGCGAGGACAAGCCGAGATCGAGCGCGATGCCGGCCACCGTGCTGATGCCGAGCCGCGCGAGCAGCGCCTCCATATCGCCAAAACGGCCTTCGAGGACAGTGAAGCGGCCGGCATGCTCGCGCATGAGCGCGCTGCCGCGCTCGACGGCGGCGGGATCGCGGTCGATGGCGATGACGCGGCAGCGCGCCGCCGCCAGCAAGGCGCGGCTGTAGCCGCCGGCGCCGAAGGTGCCGTCGACATAGGTGGCCTCGTTGCGCGGCGCCAGCGCGGCGATGGTCTCGTCGAGCAGGACCGGAGCGTGCAATGGGGCGTCGCTCATCGCGGCGGCTCCGGCAGCGGGCGGTTGAAGCGGCCTGGCGGCAACGTCGTGCCCTGGCGTCGAGCGCGATCGCGCATCTCCTGCTGATGCGTCTGGAAGCGCTGCGGCTCCCAGATCTGAAAGGTGCGGCCGCGCCCGACGAAAGCCGCGGTCTCGCTAATGCCGGCATGCTTGCACAGCGGCTCCGGCAGGACGATGCGGCCCTCCCCATCGAAGGCCAGCTGCTCGGCATCGGCGAGGATCGAAGAGAGCGCGTCGCGATCCTCGGAGAACTCGGCGAGTTGATCGATGCGGTCGCTCACCTCTTCCATGCGGTCGATGCCGCTGGCTTCGAGGGCGGGCAGCTTGAAGGAAGGGAAGGCAATGATTCCGTTGAAATTTTGCCCGGTCAGGGCGAGCCGGAACGGGGCCGGGACGGAGACTCGGCCCTTGCGATCTACTTTATTCACGAAGGTGGAAAGGAACAACGCCAACGCCGACCCCCGCCCATAACGTCCCGCTGGAGCGCCGTCGTGCCGCGGCATTCCGCCCATGCCGGGGCCGCTTCAGATTGGGACGAAATGGGATATCATGGGAATGCTTGGGAGTCAATGGAAAATCGTGGTAATACAGTGGGATCGCGTGTATTAACGCCGATTTCTCCTGTCATCGAGCCCCTATGGCCAAGATCTCGCCGAACCATCTATCGGTAGAGGCAGAGATGAACTTCGTTAAAATCAAGCACTGGCCACGTTCTCTTTATGTTCTTAACGCGAATTCTTCGCCTGGGAAAAATTAAAAATGCCAGACGGCCTGTAAGCCGGGTTCTGTCCGCGCCCTGCAGCGCGGGATGGCCATTCCTCTGGGACGCCCGTCACCGGGCGCCTCGCGCGACCGACCCGGATGGCGGAGCGGAAACGCCCCTGGCCTTGCGGCCCGCCATCCCTACTTGGTCTTGCTCCCGGTGGGGTTTGCCCTGCCGCTGCCGTTGCCGGCGGCGCGGTGCGCTCTTACCGCACCATTTCACCCTTGCCGCCCGGCGAGCCGGGGTGGCGGTGTGTTTCTGTGGCACTTTCCCTGGGGTCGCCCCCGCCGGGCGTTACCCGGCACCGCATTTCCGTGGAGCCCGGACTTTCCTCTCCCCGCGGCAGCGGAGAGCGGCCATCCGGCCGTCTGGCCCTTCAAGATAAGGGGTGCCGGGAGGCAAAAGTCAAACGGCGGCCGCCACCGCGGCGAGGCGGTCGCCGGTTTCCGCGTCAAGCGCTCCGTCGCAGCGCGCCGCGCGAAAATGC
>JASHRZ010000623.1 GCA_030037055.1 Alphaproteobacteria bacterium | reverse complement strand
CGCATCTTCCTATTGCAACAAATCGGGAATCGTCGGATCTCGGTTCTCCATTGTTTGTCCGGCGGGCGGGAGCGAGACCCGGCCCTCCTCCTTCCGAGCGACTGAACCGGCCTGCGAATGCGCTGATCGCCCGCATCGGCCGAGCAGCTCTGCCATGCGTGCTCGCCGTCCTAGCCAAATATGCTCGACTTGTTCATATTGGGGTGTAAATTTGCCGGCTTTGGCATGATCAGCCAGCGGGTTGCGGCCCGCCATCACGGGGCGGCACCCGCGGTCGAGACGGTCCGGCCCGATCGGGCGTGGCGCGCCAGGCGGCGGACCCAAGGGAAGGCGGTACGGGACAAACATGGGCCTGGTCAAATACGCGCTCAAATTCCGCGTGTCCTTCTACGTTGTGGCCGCCTTGATCCTGTTTCTCGGTCTCGGCGCCATCGTGACCATGCCGAAGGATGTCTTCCCGTCGGTGAACATCCCGGTCGTGACGATCATCTGGACCTATACCGGCCTGCCAACCCCCGAGATGGAGAAGCGCGTCACCACCTACTCCGAGTATTCGCTCTCGAACAACATCAACGGCATCAAGAACATCGAGAGCCAGACGATGTACGGGGTCAGCGTCATCAAGGTGTATTTCCAGCCCGACGTGAACCTCGATCTCGCCATCGCGCAATGCGTCGCGTCCGTGAACTGGATTCGCGCCGTCATGCCGCCGGGCATCCAGCCGCCCACGGTGGTGCGCTACTACGCCTCCTCGGTGCCCGTGATTCAGTTGGCCCTTTCTTCGGACAAGTCGAGCGAGCAGGCATTGTTCGACTACGGCCTCTATCGGGTTCGCCAGACGCTGACGCAATTGCCGGGCGCGACCTTGCCGGTTCCTTTCGGCGGCAAGCAGCGACAGATCATGGTCGATCTCGACCAGCACGCACTGCAGGCGCACGGCCTCACGCCGATGGATGTGACCAATGCCGTGACCGCCGAAAACATTGTCGTCCCCTCCGGCCTCGTCAAGCTTGGCAGCACCCAATATCCCGTCCGGCTGAACTCATCGCCCGATGCGATCGAGACGTTGAGCCGCATACCGGTGAAGATCGTCAACGGCGCCCCGGTGCTGCTGCAGGATGTAGCCTACGTGCGGGACGGCTTCGCCGTGCAGCAGAACATCGTGCGCGCCGATGGCCGGCGCGCGGTCCTGCAGACCGTCCTCAAGAACGGCAACGCCTCCACGCTGTCGGTCGTGAACCTGGTGAAGTCGATGCTGCCGCAGATCAGGGCGGCGGCACCCTCGGACATGAAGTTCACGGAGCTCTTCGACCAGTCCGTCTTCGTGTCCAACGCGATCTCGGACGTGGTGCGCGAGGGCGCGATCGCGGCCGGGCTCACCGCGCTCATGATCTTCACCTTCCTCGGCTCCTGGCGCTCCACCTTGATTGTTCTGGTCTCGATTCCGCTGGCGGTGCTGAGCTCGCTCGCCGTGCTCGCCGCGCTGGGCGAAACCATAAACCTCATGACCCTTGGCGGGCTGGCGCTTGCGGTGGGCGTGCTTGTCGACGACGCGACGGTGGCGATCGAGAACACCTACCGACTGTTCGAAGAGGGTCGGCCATTTCGCCAGGCGGTGGTCGAGGGCGCGGCGGGGATCGCCAAACCCACCCTGATCTCCACGCTCACGATCTGCGCCGCCTTCATCTCGGTCATCTTCCTGACCGACATGGCCAAGTTTCTGTTCACGCCGCAGGCGCTGGCGGTCGTATTCGCCATGATCGCCTCCTACCTGCTCTCGCGGACGCTCGTGCCGATCCTCATCGACCTCCTCGTGCATGGCGAGCCCCATGGTGACCAGGCGAAGTCCGGATCGCCGGGCCTGTTCGGCCGCATACATGCCGGCTTCGAACGCGGCTTCAACCGGCTGCGCCGGTCCTATGTCGGTCTGCTCCATGCGATTTTGGCGCACCGGATGGCCGCTGCCTTGATCGCGGGCACCATGATCGTGGGCGCCGGCTTCCTCACATTTGTCGTCGGTGAGGACTATTTCCCCCAGATCAGCGCCGGGCAGATCCGCTTGCATGTGCGCGGCCCGTCGGGATTGCGCGTGGAAGAGACCGAGCGGCTGTTCCAGGCGGTCGAGGACGAGATCCGCCGCGTCATTCCGCCGCGCGATCTCGGTCTCATTCTCGACAACATCGGCATGCCCGCGATCAACTACAACTTGTCATACGATGATGGTTCGACCGTCGCTATGAACGACGGCCAAATCCTCATCAGCCTCAAAGAGGGACATGCGCCGGCCGCGGCTTACATGCGCAACTTGCGCGCGGCCCTTCGAGAAAGGTTTCCCTCGGCGACTTTCTATTTCCAGCCCGCGGACATCATTACGCAGATCTTGAACTTCGGCCTCCCGGCACCGATCGACGTGCAGGTGGTCGGCAACGACGCCGAGAACAACCGGCGCGTCGCGCTCGCTCTCCTGCCGCGGGTCAAGGCGGTGCGAGGCGCCGTCGACGTGCACTTGCACCAGATCGTCGATTCCCCGAGCTTCTTCGTCAATGTCGATCGCGTGCGCGCGGCCCAGCTCGGTTTGACGGAACAGCAGATCGCCAACGACATGAACACGTCGCTAAGCTCCAGCTTCCAGGTATCGCCGAACTTCTGGGCCGATCCCAAGACGGGGATTCCCTATCAGGTGGCCGTGCAGACCCCCGAATACCGCCTAAGCAGCATGAGCGACCTTGAGAATACGCCGCTGATGCTCTCCGGGAACGAGGACACGAAGCTCGAAATGCTGTCCAACGTCGCCACGCTGAAGCGCGAGTCGATGCAGACGCTCATCACGCACAGCAATATTCAGCGAACCTTCGACATCTACGCCAACGTACAGGACCGCGATCTCGGCGCCGTCGAGGCCGACCTCGATCGAATTCTCCCGGAGTTCCAGAAGCAGCTGAAACCCGGCAACCGGATCGTGCTGCGCGGCCAGATACAGAGCAAGAGCGATGCCTTCTTCCATCTCGGATTGGGGCTGATCGGCGCGCTGGTGCTCGTCTATCTGCTGATGGTCGTGAACTTTCAGAACTGGGGCGATCCGTTCGTCGTGCTGGCCGCCTTGCCGCTCGCCTTCTGCGGCATCGTCGGCAGCTTGTTCATTACCCAGACGACCTTTTCCATTCCCTCGCTGATGGGCGCGATCATGAGCATTGGCGTGGCGTCGGCGAACTCGATCCTGCTCGTCACTTTCGCCCGAGAATACCGCGAGGCGACCGGCTGCTCGGCTGCGGAGGCGGCGATCATGGCCGGCCAGACGCGGCTGCGTCCGGTGCTGATGACGGCCGCCGCAATGTTCGTGGGCATGCTGCCGATGTCGCTCGGGCTCGCCGATGGCAGCGAAGCGAATGCGGCCCTCGCCAGGGCGGTTCTCGGCGGCATCGCTATCGGGACTTGTTCCACCCTGTTGTTCGTGCCGTTCCTTTACGCGGCGCTGCGGCGGGGCGAGGTAAGGCCGCTGGAGAATTACATATGAACGTCACCGAACCGCTGCCCGCGAAAGGCGAGAAGCGCGTGCTGAGCGACGTGCGCGCGCCGTCGCGTCGCTTGTACCTCGTCGTCGGGGTTGTGCTTCTGAGCGCGCTCGTCTGGGGCGCCTACGGGCGCTGGCAGCGGGATGAGGCGGCAATCGAGACGCAGGAGGCGACGCTCAATTTCCTCCCGGAGCTGCGGGTCGCGATCGCCAGGGAACAGCACGGCCCGGTCGTGTTGAGCCTTCCGGGCACCGTGCTGCCCTTCGACCAGGCGCGGATCTTCGCGCGCGCGACCGGCTACGTCGCCGAGCGGCGCGTGGATATCGGCAGCCGCGTGCGCGCCGGCGATCTGCTGCTCCGCATCGCGGCGCCCGATCTCGACCATCAACTCTCCGAGGCCCAGGCAAGGCTGAGTCAAATGCGCGGCGCGCTGGACCAGGCGCGCGCCGCGGTCGAACAGGCGCGCTCGGATGCGGCATTGGCCGATGTGACCAATGCGCGGACCTTGCGGCTGGCGAACCAGGGCTGGGAGACCAAGCAGAACGCGGACAACACGCGTCTTGGGCTCGCCTCGAAGCTTGCGGCCGTGACCAATGCCGAAGCCGGGGTGAAGGTGGCGGAGGCCAATGTCAAGGCGCAAGAGGCGACCGTGCAGCGGCTGCTGCAGCTTACGGAATACGAAAAGGTCGAGGCTCCGTTCAATGGAGTGATTACCTCGCGCAACGTGGACAATGGCGACCTCGTAAGAGCCGACAGCGGCGGGACCCCCTTGTTCGCCGTGCAGCGCGACGACGTCGTACGGGTGCAGGTGAACGTGCCCCAGAGCGGGGCGGTTGGATTGCAGGATGGGTTGCCGGCCAAAGTGCATGTGCCGGAATTGCCGGATCGAACCTTCGAAGGAAAGGTGGCGCGCAATTCGGAGGCGCTCGATGCCGCCTCGCGGACCATGCTGGCCGAAGTCGATGTGCCCAACCCTGACGGGGCGCTGCGGTCGGGGCTTTACGTGACCGTGGAGTTCGGCGTTCCACGTCCGGCACCTACCGTGGTCGTTCCCGCCGAAGCGCTGCTGTTCGATGGGAATGGTCTGCGCGTAGCAGTCGTCGACGATGCGGGTCGCGTGCACTTGCACAATGTCAGCGTCTATCGCGATTATGGGACGACGCTCGAATTGCGCGAAGGCCTGCAAGGCGGCGAGCGCGTCGCGCTCACGCCTCCCGCGGACATCGCGGAGGACCAGCAAGTCAAGGTGGCAGCGCCGCCGCCGGACGCGAAAGCCGCGACCAAATAGCTCGGCGCGCGGCGGGTGAACGGCTGTATAGCCAGCAAGCATCGATCGCCCGGCGGCTCCAATTGCCGAAAGCAAGCCGAGGCCGCCGGCTATCGCGCCCGATGATGTTTCGGCGATATCGGCCGATCCGAGCCGCCGCCGCAACGGCCGATGGAGGTCAAGGATGAGCAGCCAATGGCAGTACCAGGTAAGGATCGAGCTTGCCGACGAGATTGCCGAAAGGGCGCGGCGCAATCCGCACGATGGCGCGCTCAAACCACTGGCAGATATCCTTTCCGCGCATCATGCGACGATCAAATGCCAGTTCGATGCCTTTGCCGACTACGTCGCCGAAGCTGAAAGACGCGGTACCGGAAACTATCCGCTTTATGCCTGGACCAAGGCGACGATCGAGCAGCCGGAAAAGAAGGCAAAGTACCTCAAATCGTTTGCCGTCTATGTCGATGGTCAGGAAGTCTACGACAGGAAAGCGGCCGACGCGCTCGAAGCGGAGTTGCGGCCGTTGGTCGGCGGCGCCTTGATCACTCGCCTCTCCAAGCACGACACCAATCCCGCCAACAACCCGCAGCCGCCTGCACACCTTCGCCAATAGCCGCGCCTCGGCTATTCGATGCTTGCCCTCGGCCGCAGGCTCAGGAATTCGCGCCAGCCGCCAAAGGTGGAGATATCCTCGGCGGTGCGCGCCGCCGCCGCCTCGCAGAGGAAACCCTTCACCGCGCGCCCGTCGCCGAGCAGCACGGTGCCGAGCGACAGCGGCGGCGGCGTCTCGGCAAGCAGCGTGCCGAGCGAAGCAGGGCTCATCGCCCAAAGCTCGACCTCGAAGGCGCTGCCGCCCGCGCCGTCGCGCAACAGCCCTGGGCGCGCCGGCTCGCCCTCGAGGCGGAACATGCGGTAAACCGGCGCGGTCTGCGTCCGCTCGACGAGGCTCGCGCCGAGCTCGAGCAGCCGGCCGTTGAGCGGCATGCCGGAGAGATGCGCGCCTGCCACGGCGACAATGATGCGGCCCTCCCTCGGCGCCGCCGCCGCCCGATCCGACGGCGGCAGGCGATGCGGCGTGGCGCCCAGAGGCAGGTCGAGCCGGCGCTGATAAGCATCGCCCAGCGCGCAGAGCGCCGCCTCGCCGAAGGCGGGCGCGATGAGGCTCACGCCGAAGGGCAGCCCGTCGCGGCGGAAGCCCGCGGGAAGCGCCAGAGCCGCGAGGTCGAAGAGATTGACGAAATTGGTGTAGCGGCCGAGCGTCGTGTTGAGGCCGATCGGATCGGCTTCGATCTCCGCGAGGCTGTAGATCGTGCCGGCGGTCGGCACCAGCAGCAGCTCGGCTTTCTGCCACAGCGCCTCGCTCTCGCGCCGCAGCGCGGCAAGCCGGTAGCTCGCCTTGAAGGCATCGACCGCGCTGTGACGCGCGCCGGTGGCGATGATCTGGCGCGTCACCGGCAGCAGCGCCTCGGGCGAGCGCTGATAGAGCGTCTCGACCGCGGCGAGCCGCTCCGCCACCCAGGGGCCGCCATAAAGCATCGCCGCCGCTTCGAGGAAAGGCGCGAGATCCGTCTCGATTCGCTCGCCGCCGAGCGCCTCGAGCGCGGCGGCGGCGCGCTCGAAGAGCGCGGGCGCGTCGTCATTGCCGGCGAAATCGAGATCGGCGGCGCGCGGGACGGCGAAGCGGAAGGGCCGCGCCAGCGCCGTCTCCGGCGGAGCCCGGCGGGCAAAGGGATCGGCCGCGTCATAGACGCCGCACACCGCCATTACCGTCGCCGCATCCTCGCAACCGAGGGCGAAGATCGACACGCAGTCGAGCGAGCGGCAGGCGGGCACGACGCCGCGCGTGCTGATGCGCCCGCGCGTCGGTTTCAGCCCGACGATATTGTTGAACGCCGCCGGCACGCGGCCGGAGCCGGCCGTGTCGGTGCCGAGCGCGAAGCTGACCAGTCCCGACGCCACCGCCACCGCCGAGCCCGAGCTCGAGCCGCCGGGGATGTAGCGCGCATCGAAGGGGTTGCGCGCCACTCCATAGGGCGAGCGCGTGCCGACCAGGCCGGTGGCGAACTGGTCGAGATTGGTCTTGCCGACCAGCAACGCCCCGGCCTCGAGCAGCCGGGCGACGCATGGCGCGGTCTCGGCCGGCTCATAGGCAAAGGTCGGACAGCCCGCCGTCGTCGTGAGGCCGGCGGCATCGATATTGTCCTTGACCGCGAACGGGATGCCGAAGAGCGGCAAGCGCGCCGGAAGGCCGGGGTCGCGCGCCGCCGCTTCGTCGAGCGCCGCGGCACGCTCGCGCAGCGTCTCGGCGGGAACCCGTGCGATCCACACCCTGTCGTCGCCGGCGGCGGCGATTCGCGCGAGGACATCCTCCACCAGCGCCGCCGTCCTAAGCTCGCCGAGGAGCAAGCGCCGCCTCAGGCTGCCGAGATCGAAGCTTGCCGTCAACCGCCCTCCCCCGCTCTCGACCGCGTCGCGCATGACGCTGCTTACTGCCTTGCAGGGCCGATGCCAATCGGCCGATTGGGCCGGCCCCCTCGGCTGCCGCAGCTTTGGCGGGACATTGCATGCATTGGACGCATCCCTGCCTTTATTTTAGGCGACTTACGCCAATCCACCCAAATTCCAATGCTGCATGGCGGCGGCACGCCTCCGCCACAGCAAGCGCCCCCGCGAGCCGCCGGCGATTTGCGCCTCGGCGGAGGGCGCGCGCCTCGCGCCGCAAATTGGCATGGCGCTTGCGAAGGGAAGGATGCTGGTCGCCGCCTCAGGGGAGCGTCCTCGCGACAACAGAGGAGGACAAGATGGCTTTCACAGGGATCTCGCGTCGCCACCTGTTGCAGGGCGTGGCGGCAATCGGTACC